>JAUSJX010000011.1 GCA_030647435.1 Candidatus Rokuibacteriota bacterium | reverse complement strand
GTTTGCGGTCATCGCTTCTCTGGTCTATTCTTCTGCCTCATGACCCAGCCGGTGAAGTGGCCCGACGCCGCCCTCGCGGACCGGCCGCTGCACATGTCGATGGGCGCCTACGGTCCCAAGACCGGCATGCCGCGCATCCTGTGACAAGAAGACCCAAGGAAGACCCCGGGGGAAGACGCTCGGGCGAGGCGGGCTATGACTGAGAGCGGGTTATATGTTATCTAGGCTCTCGGTCACCTCAGCTTGAAGCGCTGGATCTTGCCGGTAGCCGTCTTGGGCAGCTCGGGGACGAACTCGATCCAGCGCGGGTACTTGTACGGAGCGAGCTTGTCCTTGACGAACCCCTTGAGCTCGTCCTCGAGCGCGGGTGTCGCCGCGTGGCCGTCCTTGAGCACGACGAACGCCTTGGGCTTGACGAGCCGGTCCGTGTCCTCGTGCCCGACGACCGCGGCCTCGAACACGGCCTGGTGGCCGACCAGCGTGTTCTCGACCTCCACCGGCGAGACCCAGATGCCGCCGACTTTGAGCATGTCGTCGGCGCGGCCGCAGTACCAGAAGTAGCCGTCCGCGTCCTGGTAGTACTTGTCGCCCGTCTGGATCCACTCGCCGAAGAGTGTCGCCTTGGTCTTCTCGTGCTGGTTCCAGTAGTACGCCATGGTCGAGTCGCCCTTGACCCGCAGGTTGCCGATCTCGCCCTGCGGCACGGGCAGCCCCTCGTCGTCCACGATGCGCGCCTCGTACCCCGGCACCGCGAGGCCGGTCGAGCCCGGTCTCGCCCGCCCCGGCGGGTTCGAGAGGAAGATGTGCAGGATCTCGGTCGTGCCGATGCCGTCGAGGATCTCGACGCCGAAACGCTCGCGCCAGCGCTTGTAGATCTCCTCCGGCAGCGCCTCGCCGGCCGACACGCAGCGGCGCACCGACGAGAGATCGTAGCGCTTCTCGGCCTCCTTGACCTGGAGCATGGCGGCGTAGAGCGTCGGCACTCCGAAGAAGATGGTCGGCTTGTGGCGGTGGATCACCTCGAACATGGCCTCGGGCAGCGGCCGGTGCGGGTAGAGCACGCCCTGCGCCCCGACGCGCATGGGGAAGTACATGTTGTTGCCGAGGCCGTAGGCGAAGAAGAGCTTGGCCGCCGAGAAGGTCCTGTCCTCGGGCGTGATGCCCAGCACCTGGAGCGCGTAGGTATCGGCGCAGACCACCATGTCGTGCTGGAGGTGGACGGCGCCCTTCGGAAAGCCGGTCGAGCCCGAGGAGTAGAGCCAGAAGCAGGAGTCGTCCTTGGACGTGTCCACGGTCTCGAGGGTGGATGAGGCCTTGGCGAGCCACGCGTCGAAGCCGATCTGCCCGGCGTCGGGCTTGCCGACCACGACGACGTGCTTGAGGTGGCGCGCCTGGGCGAGTATGGGCCCGGCCTCGGCCAGGAGCGGCTCGGAGATCACGGCGATCCGGGCGCGGCTGTCGTTCAGGAAGTAGAGGTAGTCCTGACCGCGCATCATGGTGTTGATCGGGATGGGCACGGCCCCGATCTTGATGGCGCCCCAGAAGGTGGCAAGGAACTCCGGCGAGTCCAGCAGCAGGCACAGCACGCGGTGCTCGGGCTCGACGCCGAGGCCGCGCAGCGCGTTGCCTGCGCGGTTGACCAGCTCCTGGAGGCCGGCATAGGTCAGCTCGCCTCCCTCGTGGAGGAAGGCAACCTTGCCCCCGCGGCCCTCGGCGATGTGCCGGTCCACGAAGAGGGTGACGGCGTTGAAGCGGTCGGGCACCTCGAACTGCGGCACTTTCATGGCGAGCCCTCCACCACTACGTAAGGCGCCAGGGTTGTGGGCCGAGCGTCCCGGTGAAATCACGCGCACCGTGCACGACACGGATCACGATGACCTCAGGCCCTCGCACCAGATACACCAATCGATAGCTCCGGACAATCAGCTCGCGAAGATCCTCGCGGCGGTACTCCGGAACTACTCGCCCCATCAGCGGATTCGATTGCAAGCCTTCCGCAGCCACAACCATCCGCTCAACTTCCTTGATCGCGTAGACGATCGAATCTCTGGCAATAAAGTCTCCGAACTCAACAAGGTCCTGCTGGCTCGCTAACGTCCAGCGGAGCTGCGCCACTTCGCGAAGCGCTCCCTCAGCTCATCGTGGGAGATCGTCCGGCCCTCGGCAACATCCCTCAGCCCAGCGTCGACCTGCTGTTTGAAAAACAGCTCCGCGAGAATGTCCTCCGTGGAACAGTCATCCGGCAAGGCCTGAATGATCTTGAGGGCTTCGTGCTTGTCGGTCATGTTCGCCTCCTACCTCGAGCGGCGGCGCTTCTTGGCGCGGGGTCGCTTCGCGGTCTTGGCTGTCCGCCGCGGCGCCGTTGGGGCCTTCGCGGGTTTGACGGCCATCGCTTCGATCTCGACGAGTAGCTCCGGCTTCACGAGCCGCGAGATGACGAGCAGGGTGTTCGGCGGATAGGCGCCGTCCGGGAAGTAGCTCGGGAAGACTTCGGCGCGCGCCTTCATGAAGCCGTCGATGTTCTCGGCGTGCGTCAGGAAAGTCTGGAGCCGGACGATATCGCGCATCGCGCAGCCGGCCGCCTCCACGACGGCGCGCACGTTTTCCAGGGCCTGCTTCGTCTGGGCAACGACGTCACCGCCTGCGACCTGGCCCCCCTGCCCCATACCGACCTGGCCGGCGACCACGACGATCTCCCCGCCCGGCGCCACCATCCCGTGCGAGTACATCCCCAGCGGGGCTCCAAAGCTCTTCGGCGTCACGGTCTTGGGCATGACTCCTCCGTTCAGGCCAACCGCACGTACTCGAAGTCGACAGGCTGGCCGTTGATGCCGCGCGCGGGCGGGGCGATCCAGTGGGCGAACTTGCCGGGCTCGGTCACAGGGCGCATGAGGCTCTCGATGTACGCCTTGTCCTCCTCGGTCGGCAGCCAGTCGCGGTGCTTGGCGTCCCACTCGGCCTGGCTGATGACCTGCCCGTCGGGCGACACGCGCACGTCGGCGAACATGCCGATCGCGCGGTGGAAGGCCCGGTGCGGAAGCCGGAGCTCGAAGTCTATCCCGTGCTTCTTGATGACCTCGTTCCAGCGCGCTACGCCGCGCGCGCAGTCGGCGATGTAGTCGTCGCGCAGCCGCTCGTTCAACGACACCAGCGCCCCTTCCTCGCGCGTGACGATGCGCTCACCGTCGAGCTCGGCGACGGTGTACGTCGCCTCCTTCAGCAGGTGGTCATCGTACTTCTTGGTCTCCTCGAAGCGTCCCTTGAGCCCCGCGGTGTAGAAGTTGGCGGCGTTGGTGGAGATCTCCGAGCCGAAGAGGTCGAGCGAGACCGAACAATGGAAGTTCAGGTACCTTTGGATCGTGCGCAGGTCGATGCCGCCGTGCTTTGTGAGATCGTCCGTCTTGTGCTCGCGCATCAGCTCGCAGGCGCGCTGGACGATCCGCATGACGCCCGCTTCGCCCACGAACATGTGGTGGGCCTCCTCAGTCAGCATGAAGCGGCAGGTCTGGGAGAGCGGGTCGAAGCCGCTTTCCGCGAGACTCGCCAGCTGGTATTTGCCGTCGCGGTCGGTGAAGAAGCAGAACATGAAGAAGGACAGCCAGTCGGGGGTCTTTTCGTTGAAGGCGGCCAGGATGCGCGGCTTGTCGGCGTCCCCCGACCGGCGCTGGAGGAGCGCCTCCGACTCCTCGCGCCCGTCGCGCCCGAAGTGCGCGTCGAGCAGGTAGACCATGGCCCAGAGGTGGCGGCCCTCCTCGACGTTGACCTGGAAGATGTTGCGGAGGTCGTAGAGCGATGGACAAGTCCGGCCGAGGTGGCGCTGCTGTTCTACGGACGCCGGCTCGGTGTCGCCCTGGGTGACGATGAGGCGGCGAAGCGTGCTGCGGTACTCGCCCGGCACCTCCTGCCAGGCGGGCCGGCCCTTGTGGTCGCCGAAGTTGACCTGGCGCCCCGGCTCCGGCTCGGCGAGGAAGATTCCCCAGCGGTAGTCCGGCATCCTCGTGTAGCCGAACTTTGCCCAGCCCTGCGCGTCCACGCTGATGGCCGTCCGGAGGTAGACGTCCTTCGTCTGGAATCCGGTCGGCCCCATGTCCTGCCACCACTCGAGGAACTTGGGCTGCCAGTCCTCGAGCGCGCGCTGGAGCCGCCGGTTCTCGTGCAGGTCGACGTTGTTCGGGATCAGCGTCGTGTAGTCGATGCCGGCCATCACACTCTCCTCCGGTCGAATTCGCTGCGCTGCCCCGTGCCGTAGACCCGGAGCGCGCCATTGTCCCCGACGGCGTTGGGGCGCTGGAAAATCCAGTTCTGCCACGCCGACAGGCGGCTGAAAATCTTGCTCTCGAGCGTCTCGGGCCCGCCGAAGCGGAGCGAGGCCTCCATGCCGGTGAGCGCGTCGGGCGAGAACGCGGCGCGCGCCTCGATGCCGACGCGGACCTCGTCCTCCCAATCGATGTCGTCGGGGGTGAAGGTCACCAGCCCCGCGTCAGCCGCGGCGGGAGCGTCCATGTCCTCGCCGATCCGCCGCTTGAGGTCGTCGGTCCGCGCCGGCTCGTCGAGGAAGCGGCTCGCGAGGCGCGTCAGCCCGTTGACCATCGGGTACGGCCCGAAGTTCATCCCGGTCAGGCGCACGGCGGCGGGCTTGCGCGTGTCGCCCTCGAGAGCGCCGTCGAGCATGTAGGACCGGTCGGCCGCCAGCGCCAGCTCGAGCAGCGTCCCCGCGAAGCACGAGCCCGGCTCGATCAACGTGAAGATCGACCTCGAAGACACGTCGAGGCGCTTGAACGTGCGCTTGAGATAGAGGCGGATCTCGCGCACCAGCCAGTCCGCCGCGTGCTCCTGGAGCGCGCGGTCATGGGCCTCGACGAGATCGGCGCTCCCCTCCGTCCGGAAGACCCAGATGCCGATCTCCTCCTCGTTGGCGCGAAGGTGGAGGATGAGGTCGTCGAGATCGCGCGCCAGGGCGAGTGGCCAAAAGTCGGCGCCGACGGCGTGAATGGCCTCGAGGGTGGCAGGTGGCGGAACGCCGGGTCCCTTGACCGTGATCTCCGCGACGCCCCGCCCACGGTCAACGGCGCAGGCGATGGTGCCGTAGGTGATCCGCATACCTTCGATGGCGCGCCGGAGCGGCGTGAGGGCGATGCCCCTGGCCCCAGCGGGCCGGTCGGTGCGCGCGGCGCGCTCGGCAGCCCGTCGCTTGACCGTCTCCTCGAGCTTGGAGCGCGGCACGACCTCGTCCACGAGCCGCCATTCGACGGCGCGCTGCCCCTTGATGCCCTCCTCGAGTGTCGAGAAGAAGTCGGCGCGGTCGCGGCGGACCTTCCGCTTGTCCACCAGGCGCGTCAGGCCTCCGGTGCCGGGCAGGACGGCGAGGAGCGGCACCTCGGGCAGCGCCACCGTGGTCGAGCCGTCGTCGGCCATGATGATCCAGTCTGTCGCCAGCGCCATTTCGTAGCCGCCGCCCGCGCAGGGGCCGTTGACCGCGCAGAGATAGCTCTGGCGCGACTCGGCGGTCGCCTCCTCGATCGCGTTGCGGGTCTCGTTGGTGAACTTGCAGAAGTTGACCTTCCAGCCGTGGGAGGACTGGCTCAGCATGCGGATGTTGGCGCCGGCGCAGAAGATGCGCTCCTTGCCCGAGGTCAGCACCACCGCCCCGATTTCGGGATGCTCGAAGCGCAGGCGCTGGATCGCGTCGTAGAGCTCGATATCCACGCCGAGATCGTAGGAGTTCAGCTTGAGCTCGTACCCGGGCTTGAGCCCGCCGTCTTCCCTCACGTCCATCGCCAGCGTCGCGACAGGGCCGTCGAAGGCCAGCTTCCAGTGCTTGTATTTCGCCGGCTCGGTGCGGAAATCCACCGTCATCGGTACGCCGCCGTCAGCCATGCTCGGTGTTTCTCCTTTAGCCTGCTCTATTCACGAACGCGTGTTCCGCGTCCTATGCGCCCCCTCACCCTGTCCCTCTCCCCCTCCGGGGGCGAGGGGATCAAAGCGTCTCCCTCTCCCTCGGAGAGGGAGAGGGTCGGGGTGAGGGTGGCGTATGTGTTCACGCATAATCCGGGCTA
>JAUSJX010000010.1 GCA_030647435.1 Candidatus Rokuibacteriota bacterium | reverse complement strand
AGGACACGGAAATCCCAGTCTCCTACCGCATGCTCCGCCATGGTGACCGGTGGCTCATCTACGACGTCAGCGCCGAGGGCGTGAGCCTCGTCGCCAACTACCGGACGCAGTTCAACAACATCATCCGGACGTCCTCCTACGATGCGCTGCTCAAGCGGATGCGGAGCAGGATCGAAGAATTCCGGGCGCCTCAGCGCTGAAGCTTGGAGAGCAGGTAGTCGACGCAGCCGTCGGGCGTGACCAGGCTCGAGTAGTCGGCCTCCGGAATCTCCACGCCGAGCGCCGCATGAAGCCCGATCACGACGTTCAGCAGATCCATCGAGTCCAGGTCGAGTTGATCCCGAAAGGCCACGTCCGGCTTGAGCGCTGTGAGGTCGGCCTCGGGGGCGATCTCACCCAGGACGCGGAGCATGGTGGCGCGCACCTCTTCACGTGTCACAGCCGGTCGGGCTCCTGGAGCAACCGGTCCACGGCCGCGAGGAAGAGGCCCCCGCGATGGCCGTCGCTCACCCTGTGGTCGGCCGAGAGCGTCGCGGCAAGGACAGGCCGCGCTACGATCCGCCCCTCCACCACCCACGGCCGCTCCACCACCTTGCCGAAGCCCACGATGGCGACCTGCGGCGGATAGATGATGCCGAACACGGTCTCCACCCCTTGCTCCCCGAGACTCGTGACCGTGACGGTCGGGTCCGAGAGCTCGGAGCTCCTGAGCCCCCCGCTCCGCGCGCGGCGGACCAGATCGCGCAGGCCCGTCATGAGGTCCCCCAGGCTCCGGCGGTCGGCGTCATGCAGCGCCGGCGCCACGAGGCCGCCCCCGCGGAGCGAGATGGCCACACCGATGTGGATCGCCGGGCTCGGGACGACCTCTGCCCCTCGCCACACGGCATTGAGCTCGGGCACCTCGCGGAGGGCGAGGGCAGTTGCCTTCATCAGGAGCACGCCGGTGAGCAGGCGCTCGGTGACGGGGCGCTTGAGGTTCTCCTCGGCGAGCCACGTCATGGCCCGGAACATGTCGATGGTCGTGCCGAGGTAGTAGTGCGGGATCTCGCGCTTGGAGCGGGCCATGGCCGCGCCGATCAGCTGCCGCATCCGGGCCTGGCGGTCGGGCGGCTCGACTGGACGCCCGGGAGCCTGGAGCCGGGCGGCTGCCGCCCGTTCGACATCCTCCCGAGTGACGGCGGCGAAGCGGTTCGTGAGGGCGGCCAGCCGGCCGTAGGTGTAATCGCGCACCTCGCCGCTCCGACCGAGCCAGCGCAGGGCCAGGTGGTCGCGGCGCGCGCCGGCGGCGTGGCGATCCACAGCCTCGTGGGCGATGTTCAGCCCGCGGCCCCCGGGGAGGCCCTCCAGGAGGCGCCGCGCTTTCGCCCAGGAGAAGGTCGAGCGCTCGCGATCGTAGTCGCGCAAGTTCGGGGCGACTCGCCAGTCCGTCGGCGACTTCGCGATGGGATTCCAGGCCACGCGACCCTCCTCCTCGGCCCCGCCATCGGGCATGAGGCTCATAGAGCAACGAGCAACAGGGATGCCAACGTGGCTCCGGCGGCGACGACTCGCCTCCCGGACTTTACCGTCTTGCGGGCCCAGGCTCGAAGCTTGCCGACGGGCCAGGTATTGATCACCTCGGTGGGCCCGACCCAGCCGCGTCGCGCGGTCGCCACGCCGAGCCGCATGGTGTCGAGCTGGTCGAGCGCGTGGGTGTCGGTATTGATGGCGAGCAGGACGCCCAGCTCCCGTGCCCGCCGCGCGTGGACGTCGTTGAGGTCGAGGCGCTCAGGGTAGCAGTTGATCTCGAGGGCCTTGCCATGGCGCCCGGCCGCGGCGAACACCGCCTCCAGATCCACGTCGTACGGCTCCCGCTCGCCGATGAGGCGCCCCGTCGGATGGGCGAGAATGTTGACGTACGGGTTCTCGAGCGCCCGACAGATCCGGCGGGTCATCTCCGCCCGCGGCTGCTTGAAGCGCGAGTGGACGGCGGCGACCACGAGGTCCATCTGCGCCAACACCTCGTCCGGGTAGTCGAGGGAGCCGTCGGGCAGGATGTCGCATTCGCTGCCGGCGAGGACGGCGATGCCGCGGTGCTTCCGCCCGACGGCGCGGATCTTCTCGACGTGGGCGAGCGCCTCCTCCGCGGTGAGCCCGCCCGCTATCCGAGTGGACCGGCTATGGTCGGAGACGAGCACGTAGGCGTAGCCTCGCTCCCGGGCGGCCGCCACCAGCGCCTCGACCGTGTGATGGCCGTCCGTCGCGTTGGTATGGCAGTGGAGATCTCCCCTGATGTCGTCAAGCTCCACGAGGGCGGGCAGCCGCCGGGACTGCGCCGCCTCGATCTCGCCCGAGTCTTCGCGCAGCTCGGGCGGGATCCACGGCAGCCCCACGGCGGCATAGACCTCCTCCTCGGTGGCGCCGGCGATGCGCTTCCCGCCCGGCTCCTTGAAGACGCCGTACTCGGAGATCTTGAGGCGCTTCTTGACGGCCATCTCCCGGATCCGGATGTTGTGCTGCTTCGAGCCGGTGAAATACTGGAGGGCCGCGCCGAAGGTCGCCGGCTCCACCACGCGCAGGTCCACCTGGATACCCTCGCGGTGCCGCACCGAGGCCTTGGTCGGGCCCCGCTCGAGGACGTCCGCCACCTGCGGCAGCCGCACGAAGGCGTCCATCAAGCGCTTGGGATCGGTCGAGGTTACGAGGATGTCGAGGTCGCCCACCGTCTCCTTGCGGCGGCGCACGGAGCCGGCGGGCTCCACGCGCTTGACCCCACGGACGCGAGCAAGCGCGTGTGCGATCTCCTCGGCCAGGGGCAGCGCGCGTCCCAGCGGCATGCGCGCCTGCCCTCGCCGCACCAGCGCGATGCCCTTGAGGAGGTTCTGCTCGGTCTTGGCCTGGATGCCGGGCAGCCCGCGGAGCTTGCCCGCCCGCGCCAACGTCTCGAGCTGGCCGAGATCGGTGACCTTCAAGCGGTCGTGGAGGAGCTTGGCGGTCTTGGGGCCGACACCGGGGACGCCCATGAGATCCGCGAGGCCGGCGGGCACCTCGCGGCGCAGCGACTCGAGCGCGTCGATCCGTCCCGTCCCGAGATACTCGGCTATCTTGCCGGCCAGATCGGGTCCGATCCCGGGAATCTCGTCGAGCCGCTCCTGGGCAGCCAGGGTCTCGAGGTTCTCGGTGAGCGCTTCCAGATTTTGTGCGGCGCGGCGGTAGGCGCGGATGCGGAACGGGTTCTCTCCCTTGAGCTCGAGGAGGTCCGCGATGAGGTCGAAAGCGCGCGCGATCTCGAGATTCTTCACGTCGCAGGCCGCCTCAGCGGCGCCGCGAGCGCCAGATGACGATGAGCGCCAGCACCGCGACGACCACACCGAGAGCGATCAGCCACCAGTCCCGCACAGCCTGCACCATGGTCAGCTCCCTCTGAGGCGGACCTCCTGGTCCAGCAGCCGCTCCGCGAGGCCGGCGCGCTCCTCGGTCTTGAGCCGCGCCTCTTCACGGATGCGCGCCACGGCGAGGCCGAGCGCGTGGAGCACCATCTCCGCCTGCTCAGGTGACATCGTCGCGGAGCGGCTGCCCTCGGCCCCGGGCTCGCCGATCATGAGCAGGACGTCGCCTTCCCGCGGGCAGACTTGGACCGCGGCCTCGGCGGTCCGCGTGTCGATCTTGATGGCCCCTGTCTCGAGTGGAATCACTCGATCTCCTCCTCGGATCGCCCGCAGCGGTCGCACAGCGTGGTCGCCGGCAATTCCGCTCCCTCCGCGTCCTCGCCTTTCTCTACGCTGAGAACTCTCTTCATGGTTGTCTTTAGACAGCAACCTCGGTGCCAGCTGGGGCCGCCCACCAGATCTCCCGGAAATCAGGATCTTAGGTCGTCGCGCCGACGCTAGGAGAGCGCCGGGCGGGGCAGCGGCGCCCCACTGCGGGCCGTCGAGGCTACACCCCCAGCTCGGCGCGCACACGCATGTAATGGAGGATGTGCTCCCGGTCGAGCATGCCGAGCCAATGTCCATCAGCCACGACGGGCAACTGGGCCACCTTCGCATCGTCCATCTTCTGGAGGGCCCCGAGAAGAGCCTCTTCCGGCCCCACGACCGAAAGGGCCTGAGCCGGCTGCATGACCTCCTCCACTTTCGCGCGGCTCCATTGTTCACGCGGGACGCCCTTCACCTCGTGAAGCGTCAGCAGCCCGCGCAGATGTCCGTCCTCCGCCACGACGAAGCAGCGGCGGCCGGCGCCCAGCACCTCGTCGTGCACCAGCCGCTCGAGCGTCAGGCCGGGCGCGATGGACCGGCAGTCACGCGCCATGGCCTGGCTCACGGTCGCGCCGCGGAGGAGATCCCGAAGCGCGGCCTCTGCGCGGCCCGCCACCACCGCGCTGTGCAGGAACCAGCCGATGAGCGCCATCCAAATGCCCCCGGCGACGTCACCACCGATCGCCTGCAACGTGCCGACTCCGATCAGAGCGAGGGCCAGCACCTCGCCCGCGGCGGCGGCCGTCCGGTTGGCGCGATCGAAGCTGCCCGTCCACGCCCACACCGCGGCGCGGAGCACGCGACCGCCGTCGAGCGGGAAGCCTGGGAGCAGGTTGAAGAGCGCCACGGCAAGGTTGATGCGTGCGAGCCACAGCGCGGGCACCGACACGAGCGCCATGCTCCCGGCCACTGTGCCGACGCCGCCGAAGAGCGCCGCGAGCGCCAGGCTCGTCAGCGGGCCTGCTATGGCGATCCTGAACTCGACCCCCGGCGAGCCGGGCTCGCGCCCGATCTGGGCGACGCCCCCGAAAACGAAAAGCGTGATGCCCCGGATCGGAATGCCGTAGCGAAGCGCGACCCGGGAATGTCCCAGCTCATGCACCAGCACGGACGCGAAGAAGGCGAGGCTCGTGAGAGCGCCCAGCACCCAGCGAGTCAGCGCTCCCCACCCAGGCTGGCGCTCCGGGAAATATCCGGCCGCGAGCGAGCTGGCCACGAGAGCGAAGACCAGGAGCCAGCTCACATGCACGGAGATGGGGATACCCCAGATCCGCGCGATGGTGACCCGACCCGCCGCTCGGGGCACGCCGGTCACTTGACGAGCAGGATGGGGCACCGGCACAGGATCCCGACCTTGTAGCTCGTGGTGCCCCATCCGGCTCCGCGGCGCTTCGGGTCGACCCTGTGCGAGCCCATCACGATCACATCGGCTCGCCGGCGGGCCGCCGCGCGCACGATCTCGCGAGCCGGCTCCCCGACGCACACCTCACAGCGAACCGCGATCCCTTTCGCGGCGAAGGCCTTGGCGGTGCGGCCAAGCTTCTGCCGCGACACCGTGAGCAGGCGGTCATAGAAGGCCCGCATCTCGCCGGCCGTCAGGCCCGGCACCTGCTGCACCACGTGAAAGAGCGTCACGCTCGCTCGGGCGTCTCGGCCGAGCGCCAGCGCGACCTTGAGCGTCCGCGCGTTCCGGTCGCTCAAGTCGATGGGCACGAGGATCCGCCCAAACACGTTCGCCCTCCCCCTTGTCCCCTCCGCCCGGCTCAACCGCGTCTCATCGCTCCGGCGCATCGAAGGCAGCCGGCACGGGCCACCCCTGCTCGCCGATCAGCGGCACGAAGGCCACCCATTCCAGATCGTCCTGCGTGTAGGTCTCGGGGCCGGTTCGCGTGCGGCGGATGAGTCGCTGGGCCCGCGGCTCGGATCCGAGCGGCATCACGAGGCGGCCGCCCGGCTTGAGCTGATCCAAAAGCGCGCGCGGCACGGTGGGCCCTCCGGCCGTCACGATGATCGCGTCGTACGGTGCGTGCTCCGCCCAGCCGAGCGTGCCGTCGCCGCAGCGCACGTGGACATTGCCGTACCCGAGGGCCGCCAGGCGATCCCTCGCGGAGTCGGCCAAGCCCTCGATGCGCTCCACTGTGTACACCTCTCCGGCGATCTTCGAGAGGACTGCCGCCCCGTAACCCGAGCCCGTCCCGATCTCCAGCACGCGATCCCCGGGTCTCACGCGCGCCGCCGCGGTCATCACGGCCACGATATAGGGCTGCGAGATGGTCTGCCCGTGGCCGATGGGCAGCGGCCCGTCCTCGTACGCGTACTCAGCGAGGTCGGCCGGCACGAAGTCCTCCCGCGGCACGGCACGCATGGCCTCCAGCACGAGAGGATCCTCGACGCCCCGAGCAGCGATCTGCCCGGCAACCATCCTGTCCCGCTCCAGCGTGGCCTCGCGCGTAGCCGTCATGGTGCGCCCTCCACGCTCAGCAGAAGGTGCAACCGGGCTGCCAAGGGACAGTTCAGTTAAACCGCGTACTTGAAAGTTTCCTCCCCCGATGGGAGCACGCGCAGCCGTCCCATCGTCGCCCCAGTGCGGAGGCAACTACCCGGTCGGGCCGAGTATCCCCCGCCCCCGCGTGAGGCTATGCCGTTGAGTAGAAAGGCGGAGCCGGTGCCCTCGGGACGACGGGAGGGTGGCAATGGGATTGCACCCTCATGAGTGGCTGGGCAGCCACAAGAGGGGAGGAGCACGTATGCAGTTGGCCTCGAGCGACCTCAAGGACCGGTGGACCCTGGTAGTCGAGGATCTCCGGACCACACCGGTGGCCCAGCGTCGCATCGAGCTCGTCGAGCGCAAAGGGATCGGCCACCCCGACACGATCTGCGACTCGCTGGTCGAAGCCATTTCGGTGGGTCTCAATGCCATGTACCTCAAGCGCCTGGGCGCCATCCCGCACTACAACATCGACAAGGCCATGCTGGTGGCCGGCCAATGCGCCAAGGGCTTCGGCTGGGGCGAGGTGACGCGCCCGATGGAATTGATCGTCGGCGACCGCGCCACGCTCACGGTAGACGGGCAGAGCCTCCCCGTGGAGGAGACCGCGCGCGCCGCCGTGGACGCGTGGGTCGGAGCCCATCTGCCCCACGTGCACCCCGGCAAGGACCTCGTCACGCGCACGGTCCTCGCCGCGGGCTCCGAGGAGCTCCAGCGCATCTTCAAGGAAGGTCAGGGCGCCATCGCCTCGAACGACACGGCGGGCGCATCGGGCTACGCGCCGTTGAGTCCCACCGAGGAGCTGGTGCTCGCCGTCGAGGGCTTCCTGAACTCGAGCGAGTTCAAGGCCCGCTTCCCGGACACGGGCCAGGACGTCAAGGTGCTGGCGGTTCGCGACGGGGAGGTCGTGGCCCTGACCGTGGCGATGCCGTTCCTCTGCCGCGACACCGCCTCGGAGCGCGAGTACTTCGGCCGCAAGGCAGAGGTGCTCGAGGCCCTCGGCGCCCGATTCGCCGGCGTCCCGTTCCGGATCGACTGGCGGCTCAACTGCCTCGACCGCGGCGGCCTGGGCGCCGAGGGCGCCTATCTCAGCGTCACCGGCACCTCGGCGGAGGACGCCGATTCAGGGCAGGTCGGGCGGGGCAATCGCGTCAACGGGATCATCGCCTTCGAGCGCCCTACCGGCGGCGAGGCCGCACCGGGGAAGAATCCGGTCGCGCATGTCGGCAAGATCTACAGCGTGCTGAGCCATCGCCTGGCGCGCCTCATCCACGCGCGCTGCCCGGCGCTCCTCGAGGTCTACGTCCATCTCTCGGCGCGCATCGGCGAGCCGGTGGACGCGCCGTGGACGGGCGTGCAGATAGTCCTGCCCTCCGGCATGGGGATCGCGGACGTCGAGGGGATGATCCGCGACGTGGTCGAGGCGGAAGTCGCCCGCATGCCACAGTTCCGCGAAGAGCTGATCCGCGGAGAGCATCCGGTCTGCTGACAATCGACGCCTCGCACGGCGAGGGCGGCGGACAGATCCTACGTACGGCCCTTGCCCTCACGGTGGCGCTGGGCCGCCCGCTCCGCCTTGTCCGCGTCCGGGAGCGGCGGCCGAGGCCCGGGCTCCAGCCGCAGCACCTGACCGTGGTGCGAGCCCTCGCCGCCATAAGCGGGGCGCGAGTCGAGGGTGATGCCCTCGACTCGACGGCCGTGACCTTCGTGCCGCAGACGCTCCGCGGGGGACACTACCGCTTCGACGTCGAGGCGATCAGAGGCAGCGCCGGATCCGTGTCCCTCATCTTCCAGGCGCTCCTGTTGCCGCTGTCACGGGCATCAGCGATGTCGCGGCTCACCATTCTCGGCGGCACGCATGTGCCGTGGAGCCCGACGGCGGACTATCTGACGCAGGTCTTCCTGCCCGCGCTGGACTCGATCGGTCTCCGCGTCACCGTCGAGCTCCGACGGTGGGGCTTCTACCCGGCCGGAGGCGGGGAGATCGAGGCTGTCATCGAGCCCGGCCAGGCGGCGCGCGGGTTCGCCCCGCCCGACCATGTCGCGGACCGCCGCATCATGGGCCTCTCGGCGGTCTCCCGCCTGCCCCGCTCCATCGCGGAGCGCCAGCGGCGGCGCGCGCTCGAGCGGCTGGAGGCAAGCGGACTCACAGCCGAGATAGCGATCGGAGAGGACGCGACGGCGCGCAGCCCGGGCACCGTCCTTTTCCTCGCGGTGCCGGGCCGGGCGGGCTTCTCGGCGCTCGGCCGTCCCGGCCTGCGCGCCGAGGCCGTGGCCGACCAGGCCGTCGAGCCCCTCCTCGCCTATCTCGCAAGCGGGGCGGTCGTCGACACGCACCTGGCCGATCAGCTGGTGCCGTTCCTGGCATTCGCCGGCGAGCCGTCCGAGTTCACCTGCCCGGCGCTCTCGAGTCACCTCGAAACGGTGGCATGGGTGATCGAGCAGTTCCTGCCGGGGCGCGTACAACTCGACATCGGGCCGCCCGCGCGCGTCAGGGTGACGCCGGCCGGCGATGCTCGCGAGTAGTGCAGGCGCTCCGCCCGGTGCTCGTGGACCGCCAAGCGCGGCGCCCCATGCGCCTCAGGCCGGCACCAGGATGGTGGAGATCAGGCTCTCGAAGCGCTCCCACGGCAACGCGGTCCACGTTTCCGTCTGCGCGTGGCCGAACGAGCGCACGATCATGACGACGCGGGCGGCCGTCTCCTCGTCCGGGGCCTCGAAGAGATCCAGGTAGTCGCAGGGCCCCAGGATGGCGAAGCTCGAGAGCCACTTGACCTGGGGGCACTCCTTGCGGATGTGTGCGGCAACCGCCTTCTCGAGCTTCTTGAGGTCGCCGGGCACCTTGACCGCCTCGGGGGTGAGTCGCGTCAGCATCACGTAGGTCGCCATGTCTGTCCCTCCTCCTCGGACGGCTGCAGGATCAGACGCCGTTTGCCGTCCGCTCGCATCTCCTTGAGACGCTCGATGTTCGCGGCCAACGTGTCCTCCACGGCCGCGTTGAAGCTGCCCTCCGGATAGCGCCCGTCGAGCCCGCGCACGCCGGTCTCGATGCCCGACAGGAGCGCCAGGCCCTCGTCCACCGTCGAGACCGCGTGGACGCCGAAGCGCTCCGCCCGCACCGCCTCGACCACGTCCTCGCGCAGCATGAGGTGGCGCACGTTGGCCGCGGGGATGATCACCCCTTGCTGCCCCGTGAGCCCGCGAGCGGCACACACGTCGAAGAAGCCCTCGATCTTCTCGTTGATCCCGCCCACCGGCTGGACCTCGCCGTGCTGGTTCACCGATCCTGTTACCGCGAGGCTCTGGCTGAGCGGGATGCCGGCCAGGCTCGACAGGAGTGCGTAGAGCTCTGCCGACGAGGCGCTGTCGCCCTCGACCTCCTCGTACGACTGCTCGAAAGCCAAAGAGGCCGACAGCGCCAGCGGCCGCTCGCGCGCATAGCGCCCCGCGAGGAAGCCCGAGAGAATCATCACGCCCTTCGAATGGACCGGCCCGCCAAGCTTGGCCTCCCGCTCGATGTCCACGACGCCCGGCTCGGCCGAGAAGGTGCGCGCGGTGATCCGGCACGGTCGGCCGAAGGCGTGATCGGCCAGGTCGAGCACGGCGATGCCGTTGACCTGTCCCGTCGTCCGGCCGTCAGTGGCGATGAGCAGGGTTCCCTCGCCGATCAGCCGCCGCACCCGCTCGTCGATGAGGCTCGAGCGATAGGTCTTCTGCTCGATGGCGTGCCGCACGTCCTCAGCGCCGACGACGCCGCGGTCTCGCCGCCTTGCCCAGAACGCCGACTCCCTGATCAGGTCGAGGACCTCGCCGAGGCGGGAGGTGAGCCGGGCCTGGTCGGCCACCAGCCGTGAGCAGTGCTCGATGAGCTTGGCGACCGCCCCCGGGCCGAAGGCCGGCAGTTCCTCGTCCCGGCATGCGCTGCCCACGAAGCGCGCGTAGAAGATCTCGAACTCGGGCGTGCGCGGGAGCGAGTCGTCGAAGTCGACCTTGACCTTGAACAGCTCGCGGAAGTCCTCATCGAGGGCATAGAGGAGGTAGTAGATGAAAGGGCTGCCGATCAGCACCACCTTGACCGACAGGGGGATGGGTTCCGGTGCCAGGCTCTGCGCGCTCGCCAGCCGCCACTCGTCCAGCGGCTCCTCGATCCGGATCGAGCGGCTCTTGACCGCCTTCTTGAGCGCGTCCCACGCGAGGACGGCCCGCAGCACGTCCACGGCCGCGAGGATCAGGTAGCCGCCGTTGGCCTGGTGGAGGGCGCCCGGCTTTATGAGCGTGAAGTCGGTGACGAGCGCGCCGAACTGCGCGCGGTGCTCGACCCGGCCGAAGAGGTTTCGGTGGGTCGGAACCTGCTCGAAGACGACAGGCGCCCCGCGGGCGCCGCTCCGGTCCACGAGCACGTTGACCTGGTAGCGCTCGAGAAAGGCCCCCGGGGAAACGAACAGCGGGAAAGCCGGCTTGCCCGACTCGAGCGCTCGGAACTCCTCGGCGTGGGCCATCAGGTCGGCCTCCACGTGTCCCAGGTAGCGCTCGACGCCCGGCAGCCCGGTGAACTCCTCGCGCAGCTCCTGGATGAGCGGCCGGATGGCCGCCGCTGCGACCTCGCCGACGAGCTTCTCCTGCGCCTCCCGCGCCTCGCGCTCGAGCCGACGCAGCTCCCGGACCGTCGCGTCCACGCGGTCCTGGAGCGCGCTGCCCTGCGCGCCGATCTGCTCCTTTGCCGCATCGGGGAGGGCCGCGAACTCCTCCGAGGTCAGCGGCTCGCCCTGGGGGGCGGGCGCGATCGCCAGCCCCGCCGGCGTGCGGAGCACGGCGAACTTCTCGGCGCGCGCGGCCTCCTCGAGGCGCCGGATTTCCTCGTGCTGGCCCCGGGTGAGCTGCTCCAGGACCTCCGATTTCCGCCGCTCGAACTCCTCCCCCTCGAAGGCCCGCGGGACGCGCGTCCTGCACTCCCCGGTCAGCCGCTCCGTGGCCTGGCGCAGCGCGCGCCCCCGCCCAGCCGGCAGCTCGAGCGCCACCGGCCGGTAGGGATCTTCGAAATTGTGCACGTAGCAGTAGTCGGGCGGCACCGGTTCGGGCTCGGCCGCGCGGGCCAGGACCCGCTTCATCGCCGAGGTCTTGCCGGTGCGCGAGGGCCCGAGGACGAAAAGGTTGTAGCCCACCTCGCGCATGCCGACGCCGAAGGTCGTGGCGCTCACCGCGCGATCCTGGCCGATCATGCCGTCGAGCGGCGGCAGCTCGGCCGTGGAGACGAACGGCAGCGTCGCAGGGTCGCAGACGACCCGCAGCTCTTCGGGCGCCAGCCGGTGGGCCATCATGACGCGCCTGCCACTCGCACGGCTGTCTCAGAGCGGGTAGCGGAGCAGAGCCGCCACGCCGCCTACCGCCGCCAGGCCCTGGTGCGCCTCGACGGTGTCCACCGTACCGCCCGCCGCGAGCACGCGGTGGACGAGGGTCTCGCCCAGCTCCACCGCCTGAAGCGCCTTGCCGCAGACCCGACAGTCCTCGGCCACGCCGGGAAACAGCGCGCCGCACCCGGGGCAGGCGCTCGCCGGAGCGCGCACGCCGCGGAGCACGTACAGCCAACGGACCGCTCCCCTGTTGACCGCCTCGACCGTCTCCTCCACCCCGGCCACCGCCTGTCGGCTCTTGGCCGCCTCGGTCAGGACGGCGTCCACGGTCGGGACATCGCTGGAGGCGTCGAGGGACGCGACCAGCTCGACGGCGCGGCCCACGATGACGGCCGAGGGTTCGTGCCGGGCCGCCGAGACGTCGCCGACGATATGGGCGCCGATCCGCGGCGGCAGCTCGCGGCGGAGCGCAGAGACGTTCTTGGGCTCCCCGGCCAGCACGATGCGCTCCACACCGTGCGCGTCGATGAGCTGGCCGAGGCTCTCGGCCACCGCGGCGAAGTGACGACCGCGGTGCTCGCGGATATGCCGCTCGTAGCGCGACTTCGCAAACTGCACCCACTCGTCGCCCCGGCTGTGGTGCCCCGGCATGTCGGTCGCCAGAGCGACCTCCTCGCCGAGACCCTCGCGGGTCACGTGCATCAGGCGGGCGCTCTCGGTGTCCACGAAAGCGACGAGCGTGGAGAGCGTCTGCTGGACGGCCTCGGCCAGCGGCGCCAGGAACGGCGTGTCGTCCACGGTGAAGGCGTTGGCGAACGGCACGCGGAAGCGCAGCAGCTCGCGCAGCCCGACGGACGCGCAGGCGAAGAGCGCCACGCCGCGCGTGTCGGGGACGGCCGCCTGGGAGACCAGCTCGTCGCCCGCGGACTGGATCCAGTCGAGATCGGCCGGGGCGGCGCGGCGGCCGCGGGCCTCCCGCGCCTTGGCGATCTCGTTCTTGAGGAAGATGCGGACGCGGTCCCGCTGGTGCTCGTCGCTCCAGCGGGTGTCCAGATAGACGCTGACTACCGGAGTGTCCGCCTTGCCGATCTTGGCCAGCTCAGCCATACGCGTGCGCAGGTCCATCGCAGGGGCTCCCATGGCGTCAGGCGAGGTCGGCCCGGCTGGGCCGGTAGAGGAGCACGGGCGTCTCGGCCTTGCGGAAGACGCGTTCGGCCACGCTGCCGAGCACGGTCCGACCGAGACCGCTCCTGCAGGCCGTGGTCACCGCGATCAGGTCGGCGTCGAAAGCGGCCGCCTCCTTCAGGATCTCGGTCAGCGGGTCGCCGAACCGGACGCACGACTCGATGGAGATACCGCCCAGCCGCGCCGCGACCGTCTTGAGATAGTCGAGCCCCTCCGCCTCGAGCCGCGCCATCTCCTGGTCGGCGTAGGCGACAACGCGCCGATCGAAACCGACGCGGTTGTCGGGCACCGGCTCCACGCGCAGCAGCCGGATAGAGCCGCCTCCGGCGCGGGCGAGATCAGCCACCACGGGCAGCACTGATTCGGCGACCGGGGATGCATCCAGCGGGACGACGATGCGCTTCATGGCCCTAGACCTCCTTCCGTCGCCTGACGCGCCTGGACCGGGCCGGCGTTTGAAGGCCGCCCGCCAGCAGACGCTTGGCGACGAAGTACTTCTTCGGATGCCGCTGGCTGTCGCGAGCCCGCTCGCGATAACGCTCCAACTGGCGCTCGAGCGCGGCGAAGGCGCCGTCAAAGGCGAGCCGCGTCGTTTCGGCCACCTGCTCGACACGGATCGCCGGGCGATAGGGCAGCCGCACGTCCATCGCGCAGCGCATGCCCAGCCCGCCCTTGGGACCGTTGTCGTCGAAGAACGTGACATTCGCCCGGATGGGCGCCAGCTTGATGGGCTCAAGCGCCGCGCCGACCACCTTGGCCGCCCGGGCGCGCAGCGCCCTGTCCTTCTCCACTCCGTGGATGTCGATAACCATGGTTTGTCCTCTCAGGGGGAGCCTTCCCTCTCTCCAAAGGAGCAACGGACATGCCAAGGCCCGCGGTCAAGGATTTCGGAGGGTTTCGTCGCGCCCGCCCGGCTCCGGGCCATTCCGCTTGGGGCGGGCGTGCCCCAGTGGTACCAACCAACCCCAGGCCTTGGCGGCTTCCACCAGAGCGACGGGCCAGAGGATGGCGGCGGACACGACAGCCCAGTCGCTCAGGGCCAGAGGCTCGGTGCTCAGCAGCCGATTCATCGGCAGGTACCCGACGGCGGCCCACTGGAGCGCGACAAGGACGATCAGCGACATCCAGCTCAGCGGGTTGACCGGAAGCCGCCACCAGGGCGTCCGAGGAGAGCGGCAGTGCATCGCCTGGAAGGGGTGGATGAGCACGATGGCGACGAAGGCCATGGTGCTCGCACGGGGCCCTGGACCGTCCTGCCACGCGGCCCAGAGATAGGCGCTGAGGACACCGGCCGCCAGCAGCGCCCCCTCGATCAGAATCCGAAGCCCGAAGTTCCACGTCACGAGCGCCTCGGCGGGATCGCGGGGAGCGCGCGTCATCATATCGGGCTCGGCCGGGTCGCGCACGAGGGCGAGCGCCGGCAGGGTGTCCGTGACCAGGTTGATCCAGAGGATCTGCAGGGGAAGGAGCGGTGTCGGGTAGCCCAGGAGAATCGCCACGAAAATGGTGAGGATCTCGGAGAGGTTGCAGGAGAACAGGAAGTGGATGGTCTTCCGGAGGTTGGCGTAGATGACGCGCCCCTCCTCCACGGCCCGCACGATCGTGGCGAAGTTGTCGTCGGTCAGCACGAGGTCGGCGGATTCGCGCGCCACATCCGTCCCGGCGCGGCCCATCGCGACGCCGATGTCCGCGCGTGCGAGCGCGGGCGCGTCGTTGACACCGTCGCCCGTCATCGCCACCACCTCGCCCCGGCCCTGCAGCTCCTCGACGAGCCTCATCTTGCCCTCGGGCGTGACGCGGCTCTGGATCGCTTCCGGCGGCAGTCCGAGCCGGCGACCGACGGCCTCTGCCGTGGCACGCTGGTCGCCTGTCAGCATGACCGTACGAATGCCGGCACGGGCACAGCGCCCGATGGCCTCCTCGACTCCGGGACGGATGGGATCGGCGAGCCCGACGAGCCCGAGGAAGACGAGGTCGACGGGAAGACCCTCGGCCGGCCAGCCTTCCGGACGCCACGCCACAGCGAGCACTCGCAGGGCGTCGGCCGCGAGCGCGTCGTTGTCCGCCCGGATGCGTCCGCGCTCGACATCCGTGATCGGCACCGGGCCCGCCGCGCTCTCGCGGCGCGTGCAAAGATCCAGCACCGCGCCCGGCCCACCCTTGACGAAGAGGACGCGCCGCCCCTCGGGGCCCTCGTGGAATGTCGTCATGAGCCGCGCGCCGGGGTCAAACGGAATCTCCCGGCGGCGCGGCCAGGCCAGCCGAAGCGCCGCGGGATCGAGCCCAGCCTTGAGCGCCGCCACCAGCAGCGCGGCCTCGGTCGGATCGCCGCCGAGCGCGAGCCCGTCATCCCCAGGCGCGGCGTGCGCGTCGTTGACCAACACCCCGGCGGTGAGCAGCAGTCGGACCTGAGGATCAGCCGGGGCGTCCACGCGCGCGCCGTCCTCGGTGATGGCGCCGGCGGCGGAGCGGCCGCCGCCCGAAACGGCGAGCGAGCGCCCGCCGAGCACGAGGCGCGTCACGGTCATCTGATTTTCGGTCATGGTGCCGGTCTTGTCGGCGCAGATCACCGTCGTGGATCCAAGGGTCTCAACGGCAGGCAGCCGCCGGACGAGGGCGCCGGCGCGCGCGAGCCGCCAGAGTCCGGCGGCCAGCGCCACCGTGGTGATCGCAGGCAGCCCTTCGGGGATGGCAGCGATGGCAAGGCTGATGGCGGTCTCGAGCATGAGCCCGATCGACTCGCCGTGAAGGATGCCGGCGACGCCGACCACCGCGCAGATGCCGATCGCCAGCACGACGAGGCGCCGCCCGAGAGCTTCCACCTGCGCCTCGAGCGGCGTCGCGCGCTCGCCCGCGAGGGCGACCATCTGACCGATCCTGCCGAGCTCGGTGGCGAGGCCCGTCGCCGTCACCATGGCCCTGCCGGCGCCGGCGAGGACGCCGGTGCCGAGATAGACCATGGTGCATCGCTCGGGCAGCGGCGTGGCGGATGCAAGACGGGCCTGCGCGTTCTTGCCCACCGGGAGGCTCTCTCCGGTGAGTGCGGCCTCGCTCATCCGCAGCGCGGCGGCGCTGACAAGCCTGGCATCCGCGGGAACCTGGGCTCCCGCTTCGAGCACGATGAGGTCGCCGGGCACAAGCTCGGCAGTCGGGACGGAGAGCGGATGTCCGTCTCGCCACGCCAAGGCCCGGGGCACGGCCAGGGCGCGGAGCCCGGCGAGAGAGCGCCGCGCCCGCCACTCGGAGCCTGCGCCGATCGCGGCGTTGAGGACGAGCGCAGCCAGGATCGCCACGGCCTCGAGACCTTCGCCGAGGCTCCAGGCGACGGCCGCGGCGCCGAGCAGCAGCAGGACGACGAGGCTCGCGAACTGATCAAGGACGAGCCGCCAGATCGGCCTCTCGCGGTGCTCGCCGACGCGGTTCGGCCCCACCCGCACGAGCCTCGCCCGGGCTTCGTCCTGGGACAGGCCGACTCCGGGATCAGCGGCCAGTAAGGCCGCCACCTCGGTGGCGTCGAGTGCGTGCCAAGGGACTGCGCTCGTGGCGGTGAGCCCTGGGCTAGAATCATGCATTGTGGGGGAATCGGACTATCCGCGGGAGCTGGAGCGTGACGTCACACTGAAGGATGGGACGGAGCTTCATCTCCGCCCCATACGTCCCGAAGACGCGCCGCGCCTCATCGACTTCTACGACCGGCTGAGCCGCCACAGCGCCTACCAGCGCTTCTTCACCGTCATGAAGCGCCTGCCGCCTGACTGGGCGCGCCTCTTCGCCACCGTGGACTACCGGCGCCGGCTGGCGCTCGTGGCGGAGCGCGGGCCGGCCGGCGCCCCGGAGCTGGTCGGCGTGGGCCGCTACGAGCCCACGGAGAACCTCGACACGGTCGAGGTCGCCTTCGTGGTCCAGGACGGCTTGCAGGGCCAGGGCCTTGGCGCGATCCTCCTGCGTCACCTGCTCGAGGCCGCCGAGGCGCGGGGCATCCACCGCTTCTGCGCCTACGTGCTCGCCGACAACACGCGCATGCTCGGCCTGCTCACGCGCTTCACCGAGATCCGGGAGCGGCACCTCGAGGCCGGCGTGGTCACCCTGCTCTTCGAGCGCCGCGCGGGCGAGCCGGCCGCCCGTCACGGGTAGGAAACGACGATCTCGGCGACGTCCTTGGAGCACGCGGCGTCGACCTTGCAGATTTGCCGCAGCACGTCCGTTTCGGTGACGATGCCGACGACCTTCCCGCCTTCAACCACCGGGAGGGAGCCGACCTTGTCCTCCAGCATGATGCGCGCCGCTTCGACGACGTCGGCCTTGGCGGGCACGCTCATGACGGGCGAGGACATGACGTCCTTCACCGGCACCGCCTTGAGGATGATGTCGACGGCGATCGTGCCCACATCCTTCAGCACGCGCGGGGCGAAGAGATGGTGGCGCAGGTCGCGGTCGGTCACCACCCCGATAAGGCCGCCTTCGGCACCCACGACGGGCAGGTGCCGGACGCGCGCGCCGTGCATCCGCGCCACCGCCTCGAGGCAGGAATCGTCGGCCCTGATCGTCACTACGTTTCGGCTCATCAACTCGCTGACATGCATGGCTGCCTCCCTGGACGGAGTGATCACTGCCGGCCATGAGCAGTGCAACGTGGGTGCCACGGACCCGAGCCATGATTTCGCGCCGTTAGCGTTCCGCCCCCGCGCGCGGATGGGGCAGCGGCGCCACGGATGGGGCGCGGCGCACCGTGTTATCGTCTCGCCATGCCCACGGGCGAGCGGGTGACGGCGCTCAAGTCCAACCCCGTTTTCGCCGGGCTGCCCGCCAAGGAGATCGAGGCCCTGGCCGGAGCGGCCCGCGAGGACACATACCGGACGCGCGAGTACGTCTTCATGGAGGGCGACCCGGCGCGCTGGCTCTGCGTGGTCACGTCGGGGCGCGTGAAGATCGTGAGGCACTCGAGCACGGGCAAGGACGTCGTGCTCGAGCTCTTGGGCCGCGGAGAGATCTTCGGCGGCGTCGCTGTCATCGAGAAGCGCCCGTATCCCGCCGCCGCCCAGGCCCTCGAGCCCACCACCGTGCTCAAGATCCCGGCCGACGCACTGATCGCCGCGAGCGAGCGACACCCGGTCGTGATCAAGGAGATGGCGCTCATGATCGGGCGGAGGCTTCGCGAAGCTCACGACTCGGTCAAGTCGCTGTCCGTGGACCCGGTCGAGGCGCGGCTGGCCGCGACGCTCCTCCGGCTGGCCGAGCGCGACGGCGCGCGCACCAAGGCGGGGCTGGCCCTGCCCTTCCATCTCACGCGGCAGAGCCTCGCCGACATGACGGGCACGACGGTAGAGACCGCCATCCGCGTGGTGAGCCGCTGGCTCAAGACGGGGCTCGTCATCGACGAGGGCGGCCGCCTGGTGATCACCGACACGACGGCGCTCGCCGAAATCGCGGCGGGCGAGCCCGAGGACTGAGGCGCCGTGACGCCGCTGGTACGCCGCTACATCAAGACGAGCTTCGTCTTCCTCCTGGCCGGGCTCCTCCTGGGCGGCTGGATCGTCGCCGCCGAGTTCCTGGCGGGCCGCTACCCGCCGAGGCTCTTCATCACCGCGCACGTCCACCTGCTTCTCGTGGGCTTCATGCTGATGATGGTCATGGGCGTGGCGACGTGGATGTTCCCGAGACCGGCCAAGGACGACACGCGCTACCGGCCGGAGCTGGCGGAAGCCGTCTACTGGATGATGGCCGTCTCCACCGCGGTGCGCGCCGCAGCCGAGCTGTGGGCGGGGCTCTCGCCCGCCCCCGCGCTCCGGCTCGCGATCGCCGCCGGCAGTCTCGGCCAGCTCGGCGGCGCGCTGCTCTTCGTCGTCAACATGTGGCGCCGCGTCCGCATGCCCCCCGCCGCAGCCCAGCACTGATCCCCGCCGCTTGTCCATTGCTTCACCACCTATGACCGCCGTCATAGGCGCCTCCAGCGCCGTGGCGTAACCTTCCCAGCAAGGAGGAAGAACACCATGGCTCACGAATGCGGCTGCCAATCCAATTCGCCCGCGACGGCTCAAGCCACGGGCGCGCCCATCACCGCCGATCTCACAGTAGGTGACGTCGCCCACCACTACGCTGGGGCCCTCGACATCATGAAGGAGATGGGGATCAACCACTGCTGTGGAGCGCACCTGACACTGCGCGAGGCCGCCGCCTCGGCGGGCGTCGCGCTCGACGCGCTGCTGGACGCGCTCAACCGCCCCGCGGCCGTGAAGGCGTAAGGTCGTGGCAGACCGCCCGCAGGCGCTCCGCCGGGTGACCGCGGCGAACGAGGTCCACCTCGACGTTCGGGAGGACATCCGCCGCGGCCAGGAGCCGTTCGCCAGGATCATGGCGACCGTCAAGGCGCTGACTCCGGAGCAGGCGCTCGTCCTGCGCGCGCCCTTCGAGCCCGTGCCGCTCCTTGCCGCGCTCGGCAAGCGCGGCTTCGCCAGCTGGAGCGAGCAGAGCGCGCCGGACGACTGGACCGTCTGGTTCTACCGCGAGCCCTCCGCGCCGGCGGAGGCGGTCGCGGGCGCGCGCGCCGCCGCGTCCGCCGAGGGTGACATGGCCGTTCTCGACGTGCGCGGGCTCGAGCCTCCGGAGCCCATGGTCCAGATCCTCGAGCGGCTCGACACGCTCGCGCCCGGGCAGCGCCTCGTCGTGCTCCACGAGCGGCGGCCCATGCTCCTCTACCCGCAGCTCGACGAACGCGGTTTCCTGCACGACACGGAGGAGGTCGAGCCCGGCCTCGTGCGCATCGTGGTCCGCTGCCCGGGAGCAGCACCGCCGTGACGGGGGCTGGGCCCAGCACGGCCAAGGCGCCGTCGCCGACACTACCCCTGTCCTATCTCGTGACCGCCGTCGCGGCCTTCGTCCTGGCCTGCGCGGCCGTGCCGGCGCTCGCCCCGGAGCTCGCGGGGCACTACTACCACCCGCGCCTAACCGCGCTGGCCCACACGGTGACGCTGGGGTGGATCACGCTCAGCATCATGGGCGCCTCGTACCAGCTCATCCCCATCGTGCTCGAGCGTCCCGTGTGGAGCCAGCGGCTCGCCCGCTGGCAGTTCTGGATCCTGGCGGTCGGCATCGCGGGCATGGTGGCGCACTTCTACATCGGCCGGTGGCCCGGGCTCCTCATGACCGCCGCGATGGTGGGCGCGGGCGTGGCGATGCATCTCGTCAACGTGGCGCTGACGCTCTCCAGCGTCGAGCGTTGGACCTTCACGGCGCGTTTCATCGCCATGGCCTTCACGGGACTCGGGTTGACTGTTGTCTTCGGGCTCGTCCTGGGCGCGGACAGGATCTGGAAGTTCCTCCCGGGCGGGTTCTTCCCGACGCTCCACGCCCATTTCCACTTGGCGCTCCTGGGCTGGGTAGCGCCCATGCTCATCGGTGTCGCGGCGCGGGTCTACCCGATGTTCCTGCTGGCGCCCGAGCCCAGCGGCTGGCCCGAGCGGGTCCAGTTCTGGGGACTGGCACTCGGCGTGCCCGCGGTCGTCACGGGCCTGCTCGGTGCCCCCGCGCTCGTCGCGCCCAGCGCGATCGCGATCGCCGCCGCCGCGGCGGCGCATCTCACGTGGGTGTCTCGCATGGCCCGTGACCGCAAGCGCCCCGCGCTCGATTGGGGCCTCCGCTTCGTGCTGACGGGCTCGGTGTTCCTGATCGCGGCCGGGGCCGTGGGGCTCGGGTTGGCCTTCGACCTCCTCTCGGGACCGCGCGCCGCGCTGGCCTATGCGGTCCTCGCGCTGGGAGGCTGGGTCTCGCTCACCATCGTGGGGATGATGCTGAAGATCATCCCGTTCCTCGTCTGGTACCGGATCTACAGCCCCCTTGCCGGCCGCGCCCCCGTGCCGACGCTGGCGCAGCTGGGCTGGCCCGCGGCCGAAGGGCTCGCGTACGCGCTCCTCACCGGTGGAGTCACGGCCCTGGCCGCGGCGCTCGCCACCGGCCACGCGCGCCTCATCGGCGCTGCGGGCGTGATACTCGCCGCAGGCGCGGTCTGCTTCGCCGCCGCGGTCGCGCGCGTCCTTCACCACATGGCGCCGTGCGGACGGCGGCCCGCCGCCGCGGCAGGCGCGCGCACGGCATGAGCGCCTTCGACCGCGCGCCCGCCATCGCCGGCTCCTCGGACGCGCCGACGCGCGAGCAGGTGCTCGAGGCGCTCGGCGGCGTGCTCGATCCCGAGCTCGGCATGTCGGTGGTCGAGCTCGGGCTGGTCTACGACATCGACATCGTCAACGGCGCCGTCACCATCACCATGACGCTGACGGCGCCCGGCTGCCCCGTCCACGACGTGATGCCGGGCTGGATCCGCCAAACCGTCACGGCCGTGCCGGGCGTCCTGAGCGTGGACGTCCGCATCACCTTCGATCCTCCCTGGACGCCCGAGCGCATAAAGCTCAGCCCGCGGAACCGCGGTCTCCTCGCGTAGCCCGAGCCCGCCCCGCGGCGGCAGCCGACCTCAGCGGCTCGGAGCCGACTGCGCGGCCCGCAGGCTCCGCAGGAGAGTCGCGTGCGAACCCCCTATGCCCTCGTCGCGCACAAGGATGACGCCGTCGGGGTCGAGCAGCGTGATGACCGAGGAGTGGTTGAAGTTGCCGTCGGCCAGCCGGCGGTACTTGATGCCGAGCAGCGCGGCGATCTCGCGGACCGTGTCCTCCGGCGCGCGCAGCAGCCGCCAGCGGAACTCGTCCACGTGACGGGCCCGAGCCAGCGCCCGGAGGGCGTCCGGCGTGTCGCGCTCCGGATCGAGGCTCACGAGGGCTATCCGGAGATCGGCTTTGATACGAGGGGGCAGCTCGCGCTCGATCCGCTGCAAATCGGCGATCAGGAGCGGGCATGCGTCCGGGCAGGTCGCGTAGAACATGCTGATCAGCACGGGATGGCCGCGGAAGAGGTCCAGGCAGACCGGCCGGCCGCGCTGGTCCACGAGCGACGCCGAGAGCGCGTAGATGGAGTCCCCTCGCGGCGGGGCCGCCTCCATCGCCTTGTGGTGATGATCCTCGGCCGCTGCCGGCGGCGCGGCGGCGACTCCGGCGGCCAGGAGGCCCGCGACGGCGGCGATCGCCATGACCCTCATCGTGAAGCGACCTCGACGTCGCCCGCGCAGCGGAACCCGAGCGCGCGCGTCGTGTACCGCGCCTCGAGCGAGCTGCGGAAGGCCAGCCGCATGAAGCTGGCGTAGTCCTCGTTGTCCCCGGCGGTGAAGGCGCCCGTCCCGCAGAACGGGAGGCGGTCGGCGCTCTTGCCGCTCCGGCTGTCGCCGGAGACCAGCGTGCTGTTGTAATCGAGGACCCACTCCCACACGAGTCCGTGGAGGTCGCGGATCCCCCAGAAGTTGGGCTGCCCGCTGCCCACCGCGGGCAGCTTCGCCGTCGCCGGCCTGGCGTACCAGGCCAGGATGCGTTCCCGGAACCCCGGCTCGGCCGCGCCATCCGGGCCCGTGTCTCCGGCGGCCCCCGCGAGCTCCCACTCGGCCTCCGTCGGCAGCCGCTTGCCCCGGGCACTGCAGTAGGCTTTGGCGGCGAACCAGCTCACGCGCGTCACCGGCTGATCGGGACGGGCGTCGGGCCCCAGCTCCACCGGTCCGGCCCAATGCGCCAGGTAGCCGTCGTCGGCGAACACGCGGGCCACGCGGTCGCGCCGCCAGCCGGGGTGCCCGGTGACGAAGCTCAGGAACTCCCCGTTGGTCACGGGCAGCCGGTCCAGCGTGAAGGCCGCGACGTCGACCGTCGTCACGCCGGGTGCGGGCGCGTAGACCGGACGGAGCACTCCCGGGCCCACGCGCGCCATGTCGCCGGGCGATGCCGCCAGCACGCCGGCGCCCGCGAGGACGAGCGCCAGCGTGACGAGGGCCAGCCGCCGCATGGCTTAGCCTGCTCTTCCAAGTAACATCATCACGCGGGTGAACCGGCAGGGGGTGAGACGTCCGCGGTTTTGGTGAGGGTGTAGCCGAGTTCCTGGGCCCGGCGCATGAGCTGGGAGACGACACGGCTCTGGTAGCGGCGCTCGTAG
>JAUSJX010000009.1 GCA_030647435.1 Candidatus Rokuibacteriota bacterium | reverse complement strand
GCCGGTGACGAGCCACCCGGTGCCCACGAAATCGGAGGCGGTACACAGCGACAAAACGGCACGTCCGGTCCCGGCGTCACCGTGCTTGACAGCGGAAGTCATATCAACACCCGTTCTCAGACCTGAACTGAACTGGCACAGTAGCCGATCTCGGAGCCGCCGAAGCCGAGGATGCTCGCCACCATGTCGGTGCTGCCGAGGCGCCGGCGCTCCATGGGGGTGTGCCGGTGAGGATCGGGCGAAAGCGGCGCCGCGGCAACGGGCTCTCGCGCGGGCCCGGTCCGCGCGGGGAAGGAGGGGGTGAGAACGGCCATCGCTTGCGGTATGCTTGCGCGGCAGATTCGCACCACGAGCCGCGGACGAGGTGTGAACCGCGGCGGCGAGAACACGGAGGCGCGATGACCCGATGATCGAACGACGCCCATTCGGACGCACCAACCACTCGAGCACAGTGACGCTGTTCGGGGCCGCCGCCCTGGCGCGGGCCAGCCAGGCGGACGCGGACCGCGCGCTGGAGCTGCTGCTGCGACACGGGGTGAACCATATCGACACCGCCGCGCGATACGGGGATTCCGAGCTGCGCATCGCCCCGTGGATGGCGCGGCACCGGAAAGACTTCTTCCTCGCCACGAAGACCGGGTCGCGCACCGCCCCGGAGGCCCGCGAGGACATCCACCGCTCGCTCGAGCGCCTGCGCGTCGACCACGTGGATCTGATCCAGCTCCACTCGCTCGGACACCCGGACGACTGGGAGCGGGCGATGGGGCCGGGCGGCTCGCTGGAAGCGGCGATCGAGGCACGCGAGCAGGGGCTGGCCCGCTTCATCGGCGTGACCGGGCATGGCTGGACCATCGCCGCCATGCACCGGCGAAGCCTCGCGCGCTTCGACTTCGACACCGTGCTCCTGCCGTACAACTTCTTCATGGCCCAGGACGAGCGCTACCGGCGGAGCTTCGAGGAAGTGCTGAGCATCTGCCGGGAGCGCAATGTGGCCGTCCAGCTCATCAAGTCGATCGCGCGCGGGCCGTGGGCGACCACCGACCGGACGCACACCACCTGGTATCAGCCGCTCGAGGAGCCGGCGGACATCGACCGCGCGGTTCACTGGATCCTCGGCATGCCGGGCGTCTTCCTCAACACGGCGGGGGACCTCAACTTGCTGCCCCGGGTCCTGGACGCCGCGAGCCGTTTCGACCGCCGGCCCGCGGACGAGGCCATGGCGGCGATGCTCGGCGCCACGCGTATGACATCGCTGTTCGGCCTGGCGACCTGAAGGCCCGCCGCGCTCCGAGGCCATGATGGCATCTCTCAGTCGGCAGCGGGTGTCATCATGGTGAACGACGCCACGGCGACGAACGGAGCGTAGCCAGCACAAACGGTGTCTGGCGAAGCCCAGACGGCGGCTACAGCCCCCACCGGCGGGTGGGGCCTGGTCGACGAACCGCCCCACACGAAGAGGACGCCCATGACCATTCGCGTTGCCGTGATCGAGGTGAGCCATTGGCATGCGCTCCACGACGCCGCCTACCTGCGCCATCTCGTCGCCATGCCCGACGTCCAGCTCGTCGGCCTCCAGGACTCCGACCCCGCCCTCGTCGCGCGGCGAGCGGCCGAGGTGGGCCGTCCGCCCACCTTCACCGACCATCGCCAGATGCTGGCGGCGACGCGTCCCGACTTCGTGCTCGCCCTCGGCCGGCACCGGCAGATGGCCGGGATCGCGCACGACCTGCTCGACCAGGGCTATCCCTTCCTGATGGAGAAGCCCATGGGGATCAACGCGGTCGAGGTGGCAGCCGTGGCCGACAAGGCCGCCCGCTTGAAGCGCTTCGTCGCGGTCCCGCTCGCCCAGCGATACCAGCCCTTCGCCACGCGCGCCCGGGAGCTGCTCGCCGCGGGACGCTTCGGCCCGCTCTCGCACATGTACGTGCGGATCAACCGGCCCGGGCCGGCGCGGTACCCGGGCTGGGACTGCCCGTGGATGCTCGATCCCGCCGAGGCCGGCGGCGGCTGCCTCCGGAACCTGGGCTCCCACGGCTTCGACATGTTCCTCTACCTGACTGGCGAGGAGGCGCAGGTGACCGGCGCCCAGCTCAGCCGACGCGCCCACGCGCAGCGGGTCGAGGACTACGCCTCCGTGCTACTCCGCTCGACCGGCGGGATCCTCGGCACCATCGAGGTCGGCAACGGCTTCCCGCGCGACGGCACCGACGGCGAGTGGAAGATCGCCGGCCGCGACGCCATCCTCACGATGAAGGACGGGGTCCTCAAGCTCGCCACCGCCGAGGGCGACGAGACGATCCCGAGCGGGGACATCACGACGCCCTACTTCGCGGTGGTGCGCGACACGCTCGACCACTGGCGGCGAGGCGCGCCGCCGCCGATCAGCGTGCACGACTGCGCGCGCGCGGTGCGTCTGATCGACCAGGCGTACGCGCTCGCGGGGTGATCCGGCGGCGACGCGCGCGCGAGCCCAGCGTGACAGAGCGTAGATAACATAAAACCTGTTCTCGGACATGGCGGCCCTTGTCAGTGGTGGCGCCCCCCGACGCCTCTAGAGCCCGGGGACGGAGAGACGGGGTGGCCGCTTCGGGCGACTTGCGGAAGACTGAGGCGTCCCGAGGAGCGTTGCAACGGGTGCCGCTCGGCGCCCGCCGGACTCGGGCGAACCGAGCCATCCTTCGCTGAGGACTGTTGTCGGATTGCAAGACCTGGCCCCGGTTCGCACTCACACCCGAGAGCCCAAGATGGGCGAGGATCCGCTGACTGACGGCAGGGTCATTGATCGTGGCAATCAGCTGCATCCGCCCGACGCAGCGCAGGCAACGCAGGACGCCCAGGTCGAAAGGATGGCGTATCAACTTGAGCACACTCTTGCCGATGTCTTTCGGTCGACCTATGCTTCCGCCACCAGTGCTCCGAGGGACGGTCCCGCCTTGCTGGTGGTAGAACGCCGGCTCATCACGATGATTGGGAGGGCTCGATCATGGCGCCGGAGAGCGAATGAAAGTCGGTGCGCCTATCCGGCTATGGGAGGAAGATGGGCCGAGCCTGGACGTGCCGGCGGGAACGTTGAACGCGATTCTGAAGCAGGCGGGCCGGAGGAAGGCAGGGGGTGACGGATGATGCGGTACATGGTTGTGATCGAGCGGGGCCATACGAGCTGGGGAGCGCATGTCCCGGATCTTCCTGGTTGCGTTGCGGTTGGAGAGACCCGCGCGGAAGTGCTGCGCCTGATTCGTGAGGCAATGGAGCTTCACATCGACGGGTTGAGGCAGGATGGCTTGCCAGTGCCGGCCCCGAGCTCTGAGGGAAAGATCGTGGACGTGGGGGCCGCCTAGCGCCGCATCCATCGAAGAGCGCTCCCCGGGAGTACGCAGAGCGATTGCCCCTTCATCCATATCACTGAATCACACGATCCGGCTTTGAGGTCCTGGGGCAGGTCTTGCGTTCATGCATTGCCCGCCGGACCGGGCGGGCCGAGCAATCATTTGAAGTCATCTCAGACGGAGGATCGATGAGCCGGAACAGGGACATCAGGCACCAGCTCGAGATGGCGTCCGAGGCCATCGAAGCCCTGGACGCGGATCTGGCGGCCGGACGGCTCGGCGTTGAGGAGCACGGCCGGCGGCGGGCGGAGCGCGAGCGCGAAGCGGGCCGGCTCTTCGTGAGTCTCCAGCGGAGCCAGCGCGAGACCGGGGGGCACAGCGCGGGGCAGCCGCCGGCGCCGACGGGGCCACGGCCGTCGTGGTTCCGGAGTCCGCTGGCGATGGGGGCGGCCTCGGTGCTCCTGGTCGTCGTCGGGATCGGGGCGGGCGTCGGGGTCGGGCGATGGTTCACCGGGGCTCGGGAAGCCGCGGCGCCCGCCCCCGCTCCGTCTCTCGCGCCCGCCGGCGACCCGTCCGCTCTCATGACCGACATCGAGCTGCGGGCGCTCCGGCAGATCGCCGCCCGCGAGGACGCGCCGACCCAGGGCCTCCTCCAGCTGGCGCATGCCGCGCTCGACAAGGGCCGGCTCGACGAGGCCCGCCAGGTCTATGAGCGGGTGCTCGCCCGCGAGCCGCGGAACGTCGAGGCGATCACCCACCTCGGAGGCGTGCTCTTCCAGGAAGGGCGCGTGGACGAGGCGCTGGCGAAGGTCGAGGCCGCGCTCCGCATCGATCCTCGGTACATCCACGCCCATTGGGATCGGACGCAGTACCTCTTCTACGGCAAGCGGGACTTCCCGGCTGCTGTCAAGGCGGCGCGGGCGTTTCTGGTGGTCGTGCCCGAGGGGCCGGATGCCGACAGCGTGCGGAAGCTCATGGACGAGGCGCAGCAGAAGGGGGCCACGGGCGCCCCACGACGCCTTTTGAGCCCGGGGACGGAGAGATGGGGTGGCCGCTTCGGGCGACTTGCGGTAGACTGAGGCGTCCCGAGGAGCGTTGCAACGGGTGCCGCTCGGCGCCCGCCAGGCTCGGGTCTTCAATGAAACGGCGCTCACGAACTTTTTTCTAGTACAGAAAGGAGGGCGTGATGAGCGCCACACCGCACACGAAACAGTCCGGGGATTTCCGCGTCGCCGATCTTCTTCTCGCCGACTGGGGCCGCAAGGAGATCGCCATTGCCGAGGGGGAGATGCCGGCCCTGATGGCGATCCGGCAGGAGTATGCGGGGACCCAGCCCCTGAAGGGCGCCCGCATCGCGGGATCGCTCCACATGACGATCCAGACCGCGGTGCTCGTCGACACGCTCCAAGCGCTCGGGGCCGAGGTGCGCTGGGCGTCTTGCAACATCTTCTCCACCCAGGACCACGCGGCCGCGGCCCTCGCCGCCGCGGGCACGCCCGTCTTCGCCTACAAGGGCGAGACCCTCGACGAGTACTGGGAGTTCACGCACCGGATCTTCGAGTTCGGCGACCGCGGGCCCAACATGATCCTCGACGACGGGGGCGACGCGACGCTCCTCGTCCACCTCGGCATCCGCGCCGAGAAGGATCCCTCGGTCATCGCGCATCCGAAGAGCGAGGAGGAGACGTCGCTCTTCGCCGCGATCAGGAAGCGCTGCGCCGCCGAGCCCGGCTGGTACTCGAGGATCGGCAAGGAGATCCGGGGCGTCACCGAGGAAACGACCACGGGTGTCCACCGGCTCTACCAGATGGCGAAGGAATCGCGCCTCCTCTTCCCAGCCATCAATGTCAACGACTCCGTCACCAAGTCGAAGTTCGACAACATCTACGGGTGCCGCGAGTCGCTGGTCGACGGCATCAAGCGGGCCACCGACGTGATGGTGGCGGGCAAGGTCGCGGTCGTCGCCGGCTACGGCGAGGTGGGCAAGGGCTCGGCCCAGGCCCTCCGCGGCCTCCAGGCCCAGGTGTGGGTGACCGAGATCGATCCGATCTGCGCGCTCCAGGCGGCGATGGAGGGCTACCGCGTGGTGACGATGGACTACGCGGCGGCCTTTGCTGACATCTTCGTCACCGCCACTGGCAACTACAAGGTCCTCACGCACGAGCACATGCGGCAGATGAAGAACAACGCGATCGTGTGCAACATCGGGCACTTCGACAACGAGATCGACGTGGCCTCCCTCCGCCAGTACAAGTGGGAGAACATCAAGCCCCAGGTCGACCACGTCATCTTCCCGGACGGCAGGCGCATCATCCTCCTCGCCGAGGGCCGGCTCGTGAACCTCGGGTGCGCCACCGGCCACCCGAGCTTCGTGATGAGCTCGTCCTTCGCGAACCAGGTGCTGGCGCAGATCGAGCTCTTCGCGAACACGAAGAACTATCCGATCGGCGTCTACATCCTGCCGAAGCAGCTCGACGAGAAGGTGGCGCGGCTCCAGCTCTCGAAGCTGAGCGCGGTGCTGACCGAGTTGAGCGACGAGCAGGCGGCATACATCGGCGTCCCGAAGAGCGGCCCCTACAAGGCCGACCGCTATCGGTACTAGATGACGCCGGGACCAGCGCTGTCCGCCCGCGAGTGCCTGCCCCGCAACCCGGCGGGGTCCCTGCTGATCGGTCGGGCGTGGATCCCCGCGGAGGACGGCCCCGCCGTCATCGCCGTGCGCGACGACGATGCCGTGGACCTGACCGGGTCATACCCGACGGTGAGCCAGCTGCTCAACACCGCCAGGCCGGGCGACGTGCGCGCGGCAATCCAGGCCGCGCCACCTGTCGGGCGGATCGAGGCCATCATCGGCAACAGCGCGTAGGGGCATCGCGATCCGTCGCGGCCGTGGCTCCTCGCTCCGTGCGACCTCCAGGCGGTGAAGGCGAGCGGCGTGACGTTCATCGCGAGCCTGCTCGAGCGCGTCATCGAGGAGCGGGCGACGGGAAATCCCGCCCTCGCCGGCGGCGTGCGGCGCGATATCCAGGCGATCATCGGGCCCGACCTCCGCGGCGTCCGCCCCGGGTCCGCGGACGCCGCCCGCGTGAAGGACTTGCTCGTGGCGCGGGGCATGTGGTCGCAGTTCCTCGAGGTCGGCATCGGGCCGGACGCCGAGCTCTTCACGAAGTGCCCGGCGATGGCCCCGGTGGGCCTCGGGGCCCGCGTCGGCATCCACCCGGCGTCGGTCTGGACCAATCCCGAGCCCGAGCTCGTGCTCGTCATCGACAGCGCGGGCGCGATCGTCGCCGTGACCCTCGGCAACGACGTTAACCTGAGAGACGTGGAGGGACGGAGCGCGCTCCTCCTCGGACGCGCCAAGGACAACAACACCTCGTGCGCGGTGGGCCCGTTCCTCCGGCTCCTCGACGAGACCTTCACCCTCGACGCCGCGCGCCGATTGACCTTCGAGACCGTGGTGGAGGGCGTCGACGGCTTCCGCATCACGCACACCACGCGGGTGAGCGAGATCAGCCGGGACCTTGCCGACCTCGCGTCGCAGGCCATCGGCCCCTACCACCAGTATCCCGACGGTCTCCTCCTCTTCATCGGGACGATGTTCGCCCCCGTCGACGACCGGGACGCCTCCGGCAGCGGATTCACCCACAAGATCGGGGACGTCGTGAGCATCCGGGCGCCCGAGCTCGGCGCGCTCGTCAACGAGGGCGTCACGTGCGATCAGGCGGACCCGTGGACCTTCGGGGCGGGCGCGCTCATGGCGAACCTCGCGCGGCGGGGCCTCCTCGCCCCCCGCCCCGCCCGCTGACTGCAGCCGGGGTCAGGTCTTGCATTCATACATTGCCCGCCGGACTTGGGCAAACCGGGCAAGCATCTGCTGAGGTCTGATGTCGTATTTCAAGACCTGACCCCGTCTACGATGCCTTGCGGATGGGAAAGGCCGGGGGAATGATGCGGTCGACGCCGGCGCCGTCCCAGCGCCAGTTGGGCACGTGGCTCCAGAAGTCCTGGGTCACCTGCCGCGCCTTCGCGTAGACCTCGTCCTCGTCGATCTGGACGGTCCGGCCCCCCTGCACCAGGATCTTGCCGTCCACGATCACCGTGTCCACGTCGCGGCCGCAGCCGGCATCCACCAGCGCCTTGATCGGGTCGGCGTAGACCGGCGCGCCGAGGTGATCGATGTTGATGAGCACGATATCGGCCTTGGTGCCCGGGGCCAGTCGGCCGAGATCGTCGCGGCGCAGGAACTTGCAGCTCGCCAGCGTGGCGGCATTGAAGACGTCGCGGGGTTGGCCGGCCTGATAGTTCGCGTCGGCGACCTTGGCCAGTATGGACGCCCAGCGGAGCTCGGCCACCATGTCCATGGGGAAGGTGTCGGTGCCGATGGCCACGTTCACGCCGGCGTCGAGATAGCGCTGGAACGAGTTGAGCGTGATGGCCATCTTGGCGTACTTGTACGGACAGTGCCCCACGGTGGCGCCCCGCTCGGCGAGCACGCGCAGGTCGTCGCCGAACGGATAGTGGGTCCAGAGATGCGCGGTGGTGAACACGCCGTGGCCGATGAGGGCGCGATCGTCGAGGAAGCCGATATCGGCCAGAAACTGGATAGGCGTCTTGCGATACTCGTCCATGATCCGCTGGAACTCGATGAGGTTGCCGCCCGCATGTGTGTGCACGGGCACGTCCAGCTCGCGCGCGGCGTCCTTGCAGGCGCGCAGCAGGGGCTCGCTGCACGTCTCGACCTGCGACGGGTTCAGCATGCCGCGCAGACGTCCCTGCGCCGCGCCGTCGTAGGAACGGATGAAGGCCACCGCGTCCTTCAGCCCCTGCGTGCCGAGAGCGGCATCGTAGTCGTAGTAAAGCCGCCCCTGGGCGTCGTGGAAGGTATTGCGGTCGCGGAAGGGCGGGCTCCCGTACACGCGCACACCCAGCTCGTCGACCAGGCGCACGTATCCTTCCCAGTCCCCTCGCTGGCCGCCCACGTCGATGATGGTGGTCGCGCCCTGCTTGAGGGCGTGGAGAAAGACGAAGGTGCGGAGCGCCGCAGCCGCCTCAGGAGGCGGCGGTGTCATCTTGCCTTTCAGCGGCGCGGCGAAGCTCATGTAGTTGGAGGTGCGGTAGTCGTTCTGCGCCATGTCGAGCAGGAGGTAGTCGCCGCCATTGCCGGACGTGTGCACGTGAGTATTGATGAATCCGGGCGAGACGAGCTTGCCCCGCGCCGAGAGGCGAGCGTCGACCGCCCCCGTGTACGGCCCTCCCGCGTGCACGATACGGTCGTCCTCGAAGACGACGCTCCCCTGCTCGTGCACTTCATGGCCCTTGCCGTTGAACGCCACCACCCAGCCGCCTTCGATGAGGGTTTTCATGGCGGCATCGATAGCAATAGGCATCCGCCATGTCAAGACGGCCTTCCGCCCGGGGGGAAATTGACAAGCTCCCGAGCCTCCCATACTGTTCGTTCAACCAACAGGGGGTCTTCGAGCATGAGGCTCACCGGAAAGACGGCGCTCGTCACGGGCGCCAGCCGCAATATCGGCCGTGCCATCGCGCTGGCATTCGCCGCCGAGGGCGCGGATCTCGTGCTGAACACGCGCGCCAATCGCGATGAGCTGGAGGCGGTGGCCGCCGAGTGCCGCAAGGCCAGCGTGCGCGCCGTCCCCGTACTCGGGGACATCGCCGACGCCGCGGCCGTCGAGGCGATGGTGAAGCAGGGGCTCGCCGAGCTGGGGGCCATCGACGTGCTCGTCTGCAACGCCGCCATCAGGCCGCACACGGCCGTCACCGAGACATCCCTCGACGACTGGCACCGCGTCCTCGGCGTCAACCTGCATTCAGCCTTCTACCTGGCGCGAGCGGTCGTGCCCGGTATGAAGGAACGCAAGCGGGGCAGCATCATCGCCATCGGCGGGCAGTCGAGCCTGACTGGGCGGCCCAACACGGCTGCGGTGACCGCGGCGAAGACCGGCCTCCTCGGCTTCGTGCGCGCGCTTGCCGCCGAGCTTGGCCCCTTCGGCATCCGCGCGAACATGGTGATCCCGGGCACGATGGACACCGAGCGGCGCTACGCCGAGTGGTATCCGGAGTTTCGCCAGGCGCCGCCGGGCGCGGCGGAGCAGCTCAAGCAGATCCCGCTCGGGCGCCTCGGCAGGCCGGAGGAGATCGCCGACGCCTGCGTCTTCCTCGCCTCCGACGCCTCCGCCTACATCACCGGCGACGAGATCCGCGTGATGGGCGGCCGCATCATTGGCTAGGGATCCCCACGTAGCGGCGGTCGTGGCGCTGGCTCTCCTGCTGGCGCCCGCGGCGGCGGCGGCCAGCTGCGCACCCTCGGACATCCCGCGTGACGCGCCCATGGCTCTGGTGCTCTCGGGCGGGGGCGCCAAGGGGGCGTACGAGGCCGGCGTGGCCGCCGCCTTCGTGGAGCGGGGGCTGCCCATCCGGCTCGTGGCGGGCTCCTCCGCCGGTGCGCTCAACGCCGCCATGATCGCCAGCGGCCGGGCCGACCGGCTCGAGGCGATGTGGCGTTCGGTCACGCGCGAGCAGGTCTACTCGCTGCGCGCGGCGGTGTTCTTCGCGGGCTTCCTGCCGGGCTGGCTCACCCTCCTCGTCCTCAACGAGACCAGCTCGCTGTTCGATCCGGCGCCGCTACGGGACTTGATCACCGCCTCCCTCGACTTCGACCAGATCGCGGCCTCGCCGGTACGCCTGCTCGTGACGGCCACCGATCTCACCAGCCGCGAGAAGCGCGTGTTCGACAACCGCACGGTGACGGTGGATGCGCTCATGGCGGCCTCGGCTGTGCCCGGCCTCTTCCCGCCCGTGGAGGTAGACGGCGCGCTCCTGGTGGACGGCGGCCTGACGGGCCGCGCGCCGATCCTGGAAGCGCTTGAGGCTGACGCCTCCCTGGGCCGCGCCGTGGTGGTCATGAGCTACGCGCCGACGGAGCGCGGCGCCCCGCCTACCACCATGCGCCGCGCCCTCGAGGAAAGCTTCGAGCTCGTCATGATCCAGCAGATCCGGCGGGATACCGAGCTGGCGCGGTTCCGTCACCCGGCGGTGGACGTCCAGCTCCTCGTGCCCTCGTCCCCACTCCTGCTCCGTCCAATGGACTTTGACGCGGACGCCATGGCGCGGCTGCTCGCTCTCGGGCGCGCCGACGCGCTCGCGTGTCTCGAGGCCTGGCAAAAATGAAGCGCGGGAGTCAATGCGTCAATGCAAGACCTGACCCCGCTCAGGGCTTCTTGAGCTTGAGGTCCTCGTAGGGCGACATGTAGAAGCCGGGAACTCCGGTGGCCAGGATGTCCTCCACGCGCGGTCCGATCCCGGTGGGAAAGCCCAGATGGTACACGGGCGCCTGGGTCACCTGCTCCTGCAAGATGCGCTGGATCTGAAACAGGACCGCCTCGCGCTTCTTCCGGTCCAGCTCCCTGGCCTGACGACGGAAGAGGCCGTCGATCTCGGGCAGCGCGCCGAAGGCGAAGGCCCCGTTCTTGGTCACGAAGGACTCGAGCCGCGTGGCCGCATTGCCCGAGACCCCGCTGATGGTGAGGACTACACCATGCAGCTTCTTCTCCCGCCACGCCGTCATGAACGCCCCACGCTCCATGGCGCGCATGCGCGTGCGGATGCCGACAGCCTGAAGCCATCCCGCGATGGCTTCACCCATGGAGTTATAGGGCGGGAAGGGCGTGATCTCTCCGGCGTCGAAGCCGTTGGGGTAGCCGGCCTCGGCGAGGAGCTGGCGGGCACGCTTTGGATCGTAGGGAGGCGCGTCGACCGCCAGGGCGAAGTCGAAGTCGCGCGGCACGATGCTGCCGGTGGGCCGTGACAGGCCCAGCGTCTCGGCCTGGTTGAGTGCCTGGCGGTCGATGGCGAGGCTGGCGGCCAGCCGCACGCGCCGGTCGGCCCAGGGCGACTTGGGATCCCACTGATCCGGAAAGTCGAGCCAGAAAATGCCGAGGAGCGGCGCCACCAGGCGCAGTCCCGGCGTGCGCCGGATGTCGTCGGCGGTGGGCCCGGTCAGGAGAAAGGCGACGTCGACCTCCCCGCTCTTGAGCGCGGCCGCGCGCGTCGTCTCATCGGGCAGGCTCCGGAAAACCAGGCGCTTGATCGAGGGGACTTTGCGCCAGTAGCCCTCGAAGGCTTCGAGCACCAACTCGACACCCGGGTTGAAGCTCACGAATTTGTACGGGCCTGCGCCGATGGGCGCCTTGCGAAAGCCGTCTTCACCCACCCGCTCGACGTACTTCTTGGGCACGACCCAGCCGGCGCTGGCGACGAAGGTGCCGTAGAAGGCCGGGAAATCCGGCCACGGCTCCTTGAAGACGAATCGCACACGGTTGGGCGCGGGCGTCTGGATCTCCTTCACCGTGTCCTTGAGAATCTTCGCTCCCCCGCCCCGGTAGCGCTCGAAGGAGAACTTCACGTCGTCGGCGGTGACCGGATCGCCGTTATGGAACTTGGCACCATGCCGCAGGATGAACTCGGCGCTGAGCCCGTCCTTGGCCATGGACCACGACTCGGCCAGGCTCGGGGCCGACCCGCTTCCGGGCATGGGCTTGAGCAAGCCGTCGTGGAGCGCGTAGAGGAGGAGAAAGGGCGTGATGGTGCTCTCACCCTCCGCGGGGTCCAGCCACCGCGTCACGGGACTGAAGTGCATCGCGAAGGTGAGCGTGCCCTCGGGCGCCGCCCCAGCGTCCGACGTCCCGACCAGCAGGAGCGCGGCGCAGAGGAGCGGCACCCACTGACGAATTGGTCGAACTCGGGTCATGGATTGACACCCTCCCTTGTGAGGCAGACTCGCTCGCGCGCCCATCTTACTCGATGCCGAGGGCATTCGTGCAGGCGGGCCGAGCGATCCTTCGCTGAGGACTGTTGTCGTATTGCAAGACCTGGCCCCGGTTCTCACACCTCGGGTGAACCCGTAAGTCTCATGGCGGAACATCGTCCGAGTGGATGTAAGATGGACGGTGTGAAGCAGGCGGTTTTTTACCTCACGTACAATGGCATCGTCAGTAATACCAATGGAATTGGAACGCAAGCGAAGACGTTTTTAGCTGGGCTGACTACCTACTACCCGGCTCTGACCAAAGCATTCGGCGATTTTGATGTCCACGTGATTACTCAGATTCCCTACGCGGGCAACTGGGGCTATTCAGCGACTGACCGGCAGTACGCCGAAGATACTGTCGCTCAGCTAGGTGGGAGGGTCCATTACTGCCCGTACCGAACCGCTGACTATGAACTCTGGACGCCAGCCGGGTGGCAGGCGGCTTCCCTGACCGCCAGCGCGATTGTTCTGGAGGCGGCCATTCATTACGACCGCATTCTGGTGGTTGCTAATGATCTCCCGTTTCTCCACACGCCGCTGTATCTTGAATTAGCCAAGCCAATGGTCGGTCGGCCCAACTGCCACATTCAGTCCCTCATCGCTCTCTACACCAGTGCCTACGTCCACACCAGACACGCGGTTGACCTCGAGCGGGTTGCGTGGGAACAGGTCGGCCTTACGACGGCCCGTCACCATCCGGATGTTAAGCTCGCTCGATATGGTGAGTTTATGCACCGACATTTCATTGAGCACTATGGGGCCGATGCCTTTCAAAGCGTCCCATATACTTCGAGTCTGCTGCTTGAGCACTCCGACTTCAAACCGATGCCGCCAGAACAGGTCCAGTCGATCTTAACCAGCAATCATATCCCCCTGGACGAACCGCTCATCTTCGCCTTTGGCCGAGCCGACTGGGTAAAGGGCTTTGATATCTTGCTCAAAGCAATGGCCGCAGTCAACAACCAGGCACATCTCGTCTTGAATGTGGTCCCGTACGCGCCGGACGCACCGATTTTAAACGAATACCGCGAGCTGATTGAGGCCAATGGTCTGGCCGCCTCCCTCTCGGTCGGTTACAGCCGAGAATTGCCCCGGGCCCTTTGCCAATGGACAAACACCCGGGCCGTCGTCTGTCCGTCGCGAGGTGAGCCGCTGTCCAATATTCCCTTTGAAGTTGCCCTCTGGGCAAACAATCAGGGACCCGTAATCGTCTGCGCCGCCCTCGACGGCTACCTGGAGCAGATTGAAGACGGCCAGGACGGGTTTTTGTTTGACCCAACTGAACCGGGCGATCTGGAACGGGTCTTGACCCAAGTCCTGGTCCTAACGTCCGCGCAAAGGGCTACTTTCCGCCAGGCCGCCTACCACAAAGTTATCCGACAACGGGATTGGCGAGCGAATTTTAAGGAGATGCTTGGATGTTTTTGGCGAGCTCGAAATGACTGATCAGTCGTCGCCCAGCCAACAGCCGGCGATTAGCGTGGTTATAGCCGTCCGAGACCGGGCGGAGCTACTTCGTGAAGCCTTGATCTCAATCCAGAATCAGACCTTGAGCGATTGGGAATGTATTGTTGTTGATGATTACAGTCACGACGATCTTCAGGTCATCGTCTCAGGTTTTAACGAGCCGCGGTTTCGCTACCATCGCAACCCCGGGAAAGCGGGGGTGTCGGCCGCGCGCAATCACGGTAACCGACAGGCCAAAGCTGATTGGATTGCCGTCGCCGATTCAGACGACATTAACCTGCCCAACCGGCTCGAAACCACTCTGCACTACCTGAGTACTCACCCGGACACCGATGTCATCTACGGTACTATCTATGCTTTCAAGACCGGGGAATCTTCATTGGAACCCTGGGGCCGGACTCAATCTTATAACCGAGAACTCCTGTACTCCCTTAACTTCATTCCTCACAACTCGGTGACGTACCGTCGGGCGCTGGTGAACGCCATTGGCTACGATGAAGAGCTGGAGGGCGCCGAAGACTACGACCTGTGGCTGTCCCTGGCTGATCGTCACGCCCGCTTCGCCTTCATCGCCGAAACGATGGTCCTTTACCGCCGACACGCCGATCAATTCTCAACTGACCCGGTCCGCAAAAGCCAGATGTATGACAACTCATATAAAGTGATGGCGGCCCACGCTCGCTTCAAGTCGGCTGAGTAATCGCGAGCCGAGGCTTGATCGTCAGGCCGAGACAGACTACCCTCGGAGTCCTGCGGCCGGGGGTCGGGCACGCCCTGGCCCGCGGGCTAATGACGATGCGCTATCGCGCGGACGCGTATATCGACGAAGCCGACAAGCGTAAGACGCTCGAGGAAGACGTGCGCCGCGGGCTGACGGCGAGCCCCAAGACGCTGCCCCCGAAGTACTTCTACGACGCCATCGGGTCCAAGCTGTTCCAGGACATCACCGAGCTTCCCGAGTACTACCTGACGCGGACGGAGGCGGGGCTCCTCGAGAAGCTCGCGCCCGGGCTCATGCGTGAGCTCGCGCCCCGGGACATCGTCGAGCTCGGCGCGGGAACGGCGGCGAAAACCCGGTGGCTCTTCGATGCTCGCAATGGCCTCCGCGAACCCCTGCGCTATGTTCCGATCGACGTCGACGAGCCGACCATCCGGGCCGGGGCGGCTCGGCTCATCGCCGACTACCCTTTCCTCCGCGTGCGTGCCCTCGTCGCCGACTTCGAGCGGCACCTGGAGCACGTCCCCTCGCCGGTCGGGCGCCGGCTGGTGCTCTTTCTCGGCAGCACGATCGGCAACCTCGACCCTCCCGTCAGGCAGCGACTGCTCACCGAGGTGCGCGCGCTGCTCCACACGCAGGAGGACCGGTTCCTCGTCGGGCTCGACCTCGTCAAGGACGTCACGGTGCTCGAAGCCGCGTACAACGACGCGAGCGGAGTCACGCGGGAGTTCAACCGGAACATCCTCGAGGTCGTCAACCGAGGCGTGGGCTCCGACTTCCGCCCCGCGGCATTCCAGCACGTCGCCTTCTACGACGAGGTAGAGGCCCGCATCGAGATGCACCTCGTCCCCGGCTCCACGCAAGAGGTGCGCCTCGGCCGCCTGGGGCTGACCATAAGCGTCTCGCCGGAGGAGAGCATCCGAACCGAGCGCTGCTACAAGTTCAGCCGCGCCTCGGCCCAGGCCATGCTCGGGGACGCCGGGCTCCACCTCGAGCGCTGGCACGTTGACTCGGACGATTACTTCGCCCTCGCGGTCGCCGCACCGGCGTAGCGGCGAGGCCGGCGGATCCTGATCGCCACGGAGGAGGGCACCCCATGCACCCACATCTGACCGTCGGCAACCATTTCCCGGACCTCGAGCTGCCGGATCATCGAGGCGAGCTGGTGCGCCTCTCCAAGCTGGCGGGAGAATTCCCGCTCGTCGTGAGCTTCTACCGCGGGTACTGGTGACCGAAGTGTGGGTGCCAGGTACGGCACCTGACAGAGCTCCAGGACGAGCTCGCCGTCAACTACTGCAAGCTCGCGGTGGTCGCGACGGACCCGCCCGAGGTCTCGGCGGCGTTCCGCACCGGGCTCGGTGCCACCTTTACCTTCCTGAGCGATCATGAACGGCGCGCCATCTCGCAGCTCGACATCGTGGAGATGACGCCGCCCGGCTTCCGGTACGGTCTCGTGGCAGTGCCCTACACTTTCTCGCTTCTACCCGACCTCACGATTCATCGGATTTACAACGGTTGGTGGTATGTCGGTCGGCCGACGCTCGAGGAGCTGCGCCAGGACTTGCGCGCGATGATGGAGCGCTGCCGGAGCGACTACGTCTATCGTGAGCCGGCGCCGGATGCCGCCGTCTGAGACGTCCCGCGGCGCAGGCGATTCGGACCCTGAGGCCTACACGCAGCCCACGCCCCGGCTGCTGTACGTCCATGACGATCTGAGCGACGAAGTGAGGGAGCGTCTCGGTCCCGACTCCCCGGCCGTCGCCCTCACCCGCTCCCTGCTCGAGCTGCTCACCAGGGATGGCGAGCGGGTCGTGGTCCTGACCATGGACGAGCAGCTCGATCGGGTCATCGCCCAGGGCCGCCACGCCCCATTCGATCTTACCCTCGGCATCGGAAGGGCGGGGGAGCGCGTGGCTCTGGCGCTGCACGCAAGGTCGGGCTGGTTCCCGCGCGTGCGTCGTCTCGGGCTCACTCGGGAGGAGGACGGGCGCGGTAGCTATCACCTGGTCAGCACCGTGCCGGCCACGCTCGCCGTCCAGCTCGAAGGCATCGAGGCCTGCGACTCGCTTGCCGTGGTGGACGACACCGTCTTTTCGGGTCTCACGCTTCGAAGCGTCCTCGAAGCGCTGCCTCCCGCGCTACTTTCCCGGACCCACGCCTTCTGCCTCCGTGGCGTGGCGGACTCGGTGGCGGCCATCACGAGGCTCTGCCCGGTCACGGCGGGCGTGGCCGCTCCGGGACGCATGCTGGAGGACGTGAGCTTCATCAATGCCACCGGGCTCGTGCTCCGCGTGGGTATCCGGCGCCGCGGACTACCACCTCTGGCCTTCTTCGAGCGGCCGGAGTGGATCCGCGCGTGGTTCCCGGGCAGAGACCGCGAAGTCGTTGCCGCCTGCCGGCGCCTCAACGCGCTCTTCGAGACCGCGAGCTAGCCTCCTACCGGCGCAGGCCACGCGGGGACGGCGAGGCGGTCCAGAAGCTCGAAGGCGTTCCCGCCGCCTTGAGGAAGGCCGCTGAGGGTAGTCCGCCTCAGCCTGACGATCAAGCCCGGACTCGGAATTGCTCTTCGCCCCCCGCGGTTCGGCTCGCCGTGTGGATCGTTCCGACGTACACTCTGTCACAGTCCCGTATGGTCCTTTCCTTGCTACGTCCTGGGCTTGGTCGAGTCGTGACCAATGGAGGGTTGGCATGGCTGAGACAGTGGTCGAGCGGCTCTCGGCAACATGGGCGCGGACAGACCAGATCTTCGAGATCCTCGCCCCCAACGCGTTCCTCGCGCAGCCGATAGCGCTGCGCCATCCCTTTATCTTCTACGTGGGGCATTTGCCCGCCTTCGCTTGGAACCACATCTGCGCCGGCGTCCTGGGGCAGCCCTCGTTCAATGCGGGCTTCGACGAGCTCTTCTCCCGAGGCATCGATCCCGATGTCGACGACCCCACCCACTGCCACGCCCATCCGGAGATCCCGGATAGCTGGCCGCCGCTGGAAAAAGTGCTCGCCTACCGTGACCGCGTCCGGGCCGCCGTGCTGGACTCCGTGGACGCGGTGGTCGAGCGGGCGGGAACGCATGTCATGGCGCGCGACGAGCGCGTCTTCACCATGGTCATCGAGCATGAGCTCATGCACCAGGAGACGCTGCTCTACATGATGCAGCAGCTCGCCTTCGATCTGAAAGTGCGCCCCTCCTGGCTTCCGCCTGTCACGCTCGGCCGGGGACGGCCGCCGGCCACCGTGCAGGTGCCGGCGGGCACGGCGACGCTCGGAGCCGGCCTCACCGATCTGAGTTTCGGCTGGGACAATGAATTCCCTCCTGTCCAGGTCTTCGTACCAAGCTTCCGAGTGGATCAGACGCCGGTAACGAACGGGCAGTATCTCGCCTTCGTGAAGGACGGCGGATACAGCCGTCCCGAGCTTTGGAGCGATGGGGACTGGGACTGGAGTCGCGCGGAGAAGCTCAATTCCCCGCCCGTGTGGACGGAGAAGGACGGACGGTGGCTCTACCGTGGGCTCTTCGATCTTCTTCCGCTCGACAGCGTGGCAGATTGGCCGGTCTATGTGAGCCTTGCCGAAGCGCGGGCCTATGCGTGCTGGCAGGGCAAGCGGTTGCTCACCGAGCCGGAGTTCCACCGCGCCGCATTCGGAGATCCCACTGGAGCCGAGCGGGCGTTTCCCTGGGGGGTAACGGCGCCTGGCGAGGGACACGGGAACTTCGATTTTCGATTCTGGTCGCCGACGCCGGTGGGCGCGCATCCGGAGGGAGCGAGCGCGTGGGGGGTACACGAGCTCGTCGGCAATGGATGGGAATGGACACTGACACCATTCACCGGCTTCCCGGGATTCGAGGCGTGTATCCCGGGGTACCCGGGCTATTCGGCCGACTTCTTCGATGGCAAGCACTTCGTCCTCAAGGGCGCCTCGTGGGCGACGGCGGCAGAGCTGGTGCGCCGGAGCTTCCGAAACTGGTACCAGGCACACTATCCCTACGTCTTCGCCAAGTTCCGCTGCATCTCTATCGACTGACGACTCCTCGTCAGCGTGCGGCGGGTGCGCTCATCGCCGACAGCCGCCGGTCGAGCACATCCCAGTCCGTATTGGCCAGGAACGCCTCGATGTACTTCGGGCGCTGCGCCGGCGCGTAATCCAGGATGAAGGCGTGCTCCCACACGTCCATCACGAGGATCGGGATGAATCCCGCGACATTGCCCACCTCGTGCAGCGTCACCCAGTGGTTGGACAGCTTCCGGGTGTGGGGGTCCTGATAGCAGATGGCCCAGCCGACACCCCGCATCTTGCCGACGCTCACGAAGGCCGTCTTCCACACGTCGAAGGACCCAAAGCTCTCGGCGGCGGCCCGCGCGAAGGCGGAGCTCTTGTTGGGCTCACCCGCCGCGCCGCGCGTGAGGTTGTCGAAGTAGTACTGGTGGAGGACCATGCCGTTGTATTCGAAGCCGAGTCGCCGGGTCAGCTCCGAGTAGGCGGGCATCTCCTCCTGGTCGACCTGGCCGTCCTTGAGTATGCCGGCGAGATGCTCGGTGAGGCGGTTCGTTTCGGTGACATACCCCTCGTAGAGCTTGAAGTGCATCTCGAGCGTCTTGTCCGAGATGCCCTTGAGTCCGGCCAGGTTCCACTGTCGAGCCTTGTAACTCGGTATCGTGCCCATCGTCGGTCCCTCCAATCCGTTCGTGGTGGACAGCTTTGGGGAGCGGGTCACGCCGCTCCCACCTGCCTCATGATTGATGCCTGCCGGGATCTTAGCAGAACTCGCGGAATGAGCGGTACCCCAGGCCAGCCATGCCGTGGCCGGTTCCGGCCTCTTCAGCGAGTCCATCGGGCCCACCCACACCTCCATCAGCCTCTCCGAACAGGCTGTCCGTGACCTGTACCCACTTGGGGCTTGACCGGCGCCTGCGGCCGGTGCTCTATTCGCCTGCAGCGGGCAATCTAGCGGCCCGTCGGAGATAGGCTCGCGTGATGTGATCGCGGTTCGAGGTCCGGCGTTGCCGGCGCAACCGAGCTTGGGGGAGTTCACTAAATGAAGCCGGGCCACTACACCCTTCTGTCCTTGGGTACGATCGCCGGCATCCTGCTCCTCTGGTACGCGGTGACAGCCCTCCGGCTCGTCAAGCCATTCGTTCTCCCGTCGCCCGGGGATCTCGGCAGCGAGTTCCTGGTTCTCATGGCCCAAGGCTATGCGCAGAAGCCGCTCAGCGAGCACGTCCTGTCCAGCCTCGCGCGCACCTTCACCGGCTTGGGGCTCGGGCTGGCCGTCGGCATCCCACTGGGCCTCGTCATGGGCGCGAACCGCACGGTCTTCGCCATCCTCTCGCCCATCTTCTCCTTCATGCGCCCGATCCCTCCCATCGCATTCATTCCGCTGATGATCCTCTACTTCGGCATCGGCGAGTTCTCCAAGGTGTTCCTGATCTTCATGGCCGCGCTCTGGTACGTGGTGCTGAATGCCTCGGCGGGGGTGCGGGCGATCCCGCAGGATCTCCTCCGCACGGCGCAGAACCTCGGGCTTACGCGGGCGCAGATCTTCCGGCACGTGATCTTCTGGGCGGCGCTGCCGCAGATCATGACGGGAGTGAAAACGGCCACTGCCATCTCGTGGGCGATCGTGGTGGCGGCCGAGCTGATCGCAGCCCAGGCGGGACTCGGTTTCATGGTGATGGACGCGACGACCTTCTTCCGGGTGCCCGACGTCTACATCGGGATCATCATCATCGGGCTGATCGGCCTCACGCTGGAGGGGATCACTCGAGCCCTCGAGGTGTCGCTGCTTCACTGGCAGGGCCGATGACGGGGCAGAGGCATTGACTGGGGCAGGACGTTGACGGCTCACATGGAGCTCAGGGGCGTGGGCAAGGTCTTTCCGCCGCTCCACCGGGGGCAGGAGCCGGTGAGCGCGCTCGAGGACGTGGACCTCGCCGTCGCCGAGCGCGAAATCGTGGCGGTCATCGGCCCCTCGGGGTGCGGGAAGACCACGCTCCTGAACCTGGTGGCCGGCTTCGAGCGACCCACCGCGGGGACGATCCGCGTGGGGGGACGGCCGCTCGGCCCGCCCGGGCCGGATCGCTCGGTGATCTTCCAGTCGCCGGCGCTCTTCGGCTGGCTCACCGTGGAGGAGAACGTGGTGTTCGGCCCCAGGCATCGCGGCGAGGCGCGGGGGGATTACCTCCCGCGCGCCCGCGAGCTGATCCGCGCGGTCGGCCTCGAGGGCTGGGAGGGCCACTACCCCTACCAGCTCTCGGGCGGGATGCGCCAGCGCGTGCAGCTCGCCCGGGCGCTGATCAACCGTCCGGGGGTACTCCTGATGGATGAGCCCTTCGGCGCCCTCGATGCCATGACGCGCGCGCGGATGCAGGAGCTCGTCCTCCGCGTCGGGGGCGTCTACCATCCGACCCTGCTCCTCGTCACTCACGACGTGGAAGAGGCCATCCTCTTGTCCCATCGCGTCTACGTGATGACGAAGCGGCCGGGACGCATCAAGCTCACCCTGACGGTTCCCTTCGCGGCGCCGCGGAGCGTCGATCTCGTCGGCTCGGCCGAGTTCGCCGCGCTCAAGTACTCCCTGCTCAAGTCCCTCTTGGAGGAGGAGATGCCATGAAACGATTCCCCGTGGTGTTCGTCCTGCTGACAGCCCTTCTGGTAGCGCAAATCACCACGCTCGCATCCGAGGCTATGGCGCAGGCCCCGATTAAGATCCGGTTCGCCTGGCAGCCGTACAACGCGGTGCTCTTCTACACCGCCCGCGACCTCAAGCTTTTCGAGAAAGCGGGTCTGGACGCCGAGCTGGTGAAGTTCACGGCCGGGCCGCCCCAGTTCGCCGCCTACCGAAGCGAGAGCATCGATGCCGGTCTCTTCGGCACGGCGGGTTACGTGGTGGGGCTCTCGCAGGGGCTCGACCTCAAGAACGTCTACATCCAGATCATCTCGGCCTACGCCGACGGCCTCGTGGTCCAGCCCGACAGCGGGATCACCACGCTCAAGGACCTCAAGGGGAAGAAGATCGCCTTCCTGCGCGGTACCAGCGCCCACATCGGGCTCGTGACGGCGATCCAGAAAGCCGGGCTCAGCCCCGCGGATGTCCAGATGGTGACGATGGACATCACCAACATGGTGCCGGCGTTTTCCAACAAGGACGTGGACGGCGCCTATGCGTGGGAGCCGTGGATCTCCAAGATGGAGGCGGCCGGCGGGAAAGTGCTGACGCGCACCATCGACCTCGGCCTCAACACCTCTGACCACTGGGTCGTGCGAGAGAAATGGGCGAAGGCGAACCCCGAGGGCATGCGCCGCCTCGTGCGCGTCGTGGACTTGGCCTACGAGGCGTTCACGAAGGACAAGAGCGTCGCCATCCGGGCGACCGCGGAGAACCTGGGCGTGAGCGAGGCCGTCGCGAAGCGAATCGTGGACATCAACCCGGTGCTCTCGCTCCAGCAGATGGTGGATCCCAGGTTCGAGTTGTCTCTCCTACCGGGCGCGGGGAATCCCGGCGCCGCGGGAATGATCCAGCGGGTTGGCGACTTCTTGCTCGCCCAGGACATCATCAAGGTCAAGATCGACGGCAAGGCCGCGGTGGGCGGCTCCTGGGTCGCCGAGTACCTCAAAGTGAAGCGATAGACGCACGCATGACGAGAGCCCGCTCGAACCGTCACCCTGCTCCCGAGACTCACACGGCGGCGGAACCCACCACCCGCCGGCGAGGCCGGACGGCGTCCGCCACGAAGCTGTCTCGGCGTCGCCAGCTGGCAGGCCTGTCCCTGGAGGCCTGGCAAACCGAGCTGCGACGCCAGTTCGGGCGCGAGCAGCCCTTCCTCGCCGCCAACGCCGGAGATCACCCCGTCTTCTCCGAGTGCAACGTCACGAACCCTCAGAGCGGGAGCACATACCGCGCCGCCATTCGCGGGCTCGAGCCGGGGTGCATAGCTGACATAAAGCCCCTTCCCGGACACGGCGGCCGGCCCTTGTCACAGCTTCCGCCGTCGACGAGGTCGCCGGTCGCCAGCACGACGTCGGGGCGCGACCTCATCCCGAGCAGGTGCGCGACGGCGCGCGCGAGGTAGGGCGCCGTGTCCACGTGCCGGCAGGTGAGGACGCTTCGGGCCTGATGTGCATGTCGGTGATCTGGGCGATCAACATACTTTGGGAGCGCGGTTTCCGGGGAGATTCGCTCGTCGTAGCCCCTTCCCTCACTTTGCTATGCTTACCTTGCTATAGGGCCCGGAAACGGACATTTCAAGTATGACACTCATATTGACCGTCGCAAACTCGCGTGGCGTGTATCAGTCATCCGACTACCAGCTAACCGACAGGGATACTGGCGCGCCCGTGTCCGATCGCCCTGGGTCCAAGCAATTGCAAGCGGGATTCAAGGGGCTGCATTTGCAGCTCGCCTTCACAGGAATCGCGGCCGTTGGCGGAGCTTCGTCGGCTCAACGCACGATCGATTGGCTGTCCGCAGGGCTGAAAGCGTTGCCACACGATTCCAAGCTCCAAGACATCTGCAACTCGCTTTCGAAGCGCGGGACCGCAGCAATGAAGCCGCACGGACCGCGCGGCATATTGACGCTGATTCTTGCAGTCGCCGTGATCGGCGAGTCGTTTCGCGTGGCGGTGATCTCAAACGCGCGCTGGGGTCAGCAGCCACCTCGGGCGAAGAATTACTTCGACATTGCAATTCACACGATCGCGAAGCCGTTTCATCTCATTTCAGGATTCCGCGACTGTGTTCCTCGACGTGAGCAGCATCGTCTGAAGGCCCTTGCGAGAGCTGCTGATAGCCCGCCCGCAGAGATTCTCGACGCGCTAACCGCCATTATTGAGTTTTGCGTAAGTAATAGAACGATGGGACAATATGGGACATGAGACCCATAGGATCCGCAGCGAGTCTGGAGAAACGTCGTCGTCGTGCAGTGGAGATGTCGAAGGAAGGAAAAGGGATTCGGGAGATCGCACGCCTGGTCCGAGCGTCGCCCGGAGCCGTCCATCGCTGGATTCAGGATTGGAAAACACACGGGAATGGAGCGCTCGCTGCCAAGCCGACACCGGGCAGGCCCCCAAAGCTGGCCGGACAGCAGCGCAAGACACTCGAGAAGCTCCTGCTGTCCGGAGCAATGGCCTCGGGCTTTTCCAACGAGCTGTGGACTCTGAAGCGGATCGCAAGGCTGATTCACAAAGAATTCGGCGTCCGGTATCATCCGAGCCATCTCTGGCGTGTGCTCCAGTCTTTCGGGTGGAGTTGCCAGGTGCCGGAGCGTCGTGCGATCCAGCGCGACGAAGAGGCCATACGCCAGTGGGTGCGTCACAAGTGGCCGGCAATAAAAAAAAGCGCGAAGACTTGGCGCCCACATCGTATTCCTCGATGAAAGCGGCTTCATGCTCATCCCGACACGTCGCCGGACATGGGGGATCAAGGGACACCCACCGATCGTTCG